>JBBASD010000001.1:0-24199 GCA_040399485.1 Cyanobium sp.
GCTGATCCCCGCTGGCAGGCGTGGAGCGAGGAGCAACTCAGCCGCTGGCTCGACCGAGGGCCGCTGTTGATCAATCCGATTGTCTATGCCGAAATCGCCTTCGCCTGCGAAGCGATCGAGACCGTGGATGACCTGCTGCCGGCCCATCTTTATGCGTACCGTCCCATCCCCCGCGAGGCCGCCTTCCTGGCCGCTCGCGCCCACGCCGATTACCGGGCCCGGGGCTGATTGCGCCATCGGTGACCTAAGTCAGAGCCAGGTTCGGGCAGTGCTCTTCGTTCCCCGTTCCAGTAGACGGCCATCACAGGCTGATCCGATGGCCTTGGTCAAGCTCTGCCTGAGCTGATGCGCGCAGCGCCTCAAGCCACTGCTGCAGCTCCTGGCTGTTGGTGATTTGGCTCAGCGGGCAGTGCACCTTCAGGGCTGAGGCCGCCACCACCGTGACCGGCTCAGCTATGCCGATCTCCGGCGGTGTTGCCAAGGTCGCCAGCCGCTGCAACTGTTTGGGCACCTCATCGCTGCGGTAGCGGTTCAGGCGCAGCAGCGCCGTGCCCGGCTTGGTCGATCCCTGCACATCGCTCTTGGCAGCCGCGGTGGGCGCAAGCACCTCCGCCTGCTGCTCCGGATCCAGCTTCTGGAAGTCGGCATCAACCTTGAGCCTTGCCTCCTGTTCGTTGATCTCTTGCAGGGCCTTGGCCTGGGCCTGCTGCAGCCGCTGTTGCAGCTGCTGCTGCAGCTCCGTCATGGCGTTGCTGGCCTGGGGAATCAGGCCGCCGGCGTAGGGCCGATCGCTCGCCAGCAGTGTCCTCATCGGCGCCACCAGATCGGCGGGCAAGTCAACAAACTCATCGCCGTAGCGGGCCTCGAAGGCCTTCACCTGGTCGTAGACGGACTTTTGGTTGCCCTTGAGGAACTGCTTCAGGGGGGTGAGCAGGTCTTCTTCGGCATCCAGCCAGCTGTCCTTGAAGCTGCCCAGCTGGTTGAGCAGATAGCCGTCGTCCTTCTTGGCCATCGCTTCGGCCTGCTCGGCCCAGGGCTTCACCGCTGCCAGGAAGGGGTAGTTGGCGGTTTGGGCTGCGATCTCCCGCAGATCCTGCGACTCCTCGGCCATCGCCATGCGGAAGGCTTCGCAGGTGCTGCGGGCATCGGTGCCGACGCTCTGCCCGTTGAACAGCTCCTGATGGAAGCGTTTCAGCGCATTCACTGTGCTGGTATCGAACTGCTCCTGCTTGCGCACGCTCACGCCGCCCAGCTTGCGGCTGTTGGTGAGCGCCTCGATCACCTCCACGCTGCTGAGCAGTTCCTTCTCGCGCAGCTCCAGCTTGCCGAGCCGATACAGCCGGGCGATGAAGGTGAGGGTGGCCCAGTTGCTCCAGCCATAGGGCTTCGCCTCGAACTTGCGCACCAGGTCTTCGGCGCTGAGACGCTCGCCTAGTTTCTGCTGGCGCTCCACTTCCACCAGCACCTCCTGCTCGGCTTCGCTCAGCTGCACGGCCAGGCCATCGAGCAGGTCGTCCTGATCGCGCACCACCTGGGCCACGGTGGCTTCGCTGAAGCTGCCGCAGATCATCTTCAGCTTGGGGAACGCCGAGCGGATCAGCTCCTGATAGGCCTTGCTGAAGCGGTTTCTCGGATCGCCTTCCCCCACCGAGAGGGTCTGACCATTCACCACTAACACGGCCGTGCGCAACTGATCTTCAGCTAATCGGGTGAGCTCTTGGCGGCGTGTGCCGTTCTGCTTGGCCCGGATCGACAGGATGGCGTTGAGGGCTTCGTCTTCGCTGCCGCTGTTCTGGCGGATGTAGATGTCGGTTTTTAGCTGGCTGCGGATCTGTTCCAGTAACCGCTCCTTGCTCGGTAGCACCGCCATCAACTCGGAGCCACCCATATTTCGGCTGTGCAGGATCGCCTCATTGCCGTAGTTGGGGTGCTCCGGCGTCACCAGGTTCACCACCACGTCGGTGTCACGTCCCTTGATCAGGCCGTCGTCGATTTTCTGGGCGAAGGGATAGTCGTTGCCATTCCCACTGCCACTTCCCTCAAAGCGAATCTTGTTGCTGCGCAGCACGTCGTCAAACACAATCCGGTGCAGGGCCTTGATCACTTCTGAATCCGACACCTCGGTGCGCTTGATCTCCTGCTCCACATCCTTTTCCTTGTCGGTGAGAAACTCGTAGATCTCACCACTGCGCTGCAGGTAGCTCTGGCTCTCCAGGTTGATCAGGGCCTCCTTCACCGCCTGCTCATGGGCGCGGATGTCGAAGTTGGGTTCGCATATCAACAAGATGGCGATGTTGCGCGCCGTGCTCTTGAACTGCGGCACCCATTTGAGCAGGAACAGGGCCTTGAGGATGCGCAGCTCCAGCTCGCCCACCTGGTTCTGGGCCGTCACCATCGTCTGCTTCTTATCACCTCGTATCACATCATTTATGCCGTCGTAGAGCTGATCAAAGCTGGCCAACCGCCCCACCGGCAGCTCCTTGATCGCCTTGGCCACCTCCTGAAACACCGAGAGCATCGAGCGCTCCCCCACCGCCATATTGCGGCCCTCAAATATACTGTGGCTGGCCAGGCTTTGGATGGCCTGTTGGAACAAGCTCAGTTGGTAAGGGTGGAACGGATAGAGGCCGCAGAAGCTCTGACAGTCACTCCACCCCTTGAGTTGAATCGAGCCATCGCCGAATCGGAACAAGGTGGTGAAGTTGTCTTTCTCCTGCTCGTAGATTGAGATCAGCTGCTCCGGTTCCTGAGGGTATTTTTCGAGCAGCCGCCGCTGGATCACCTCCTGAACGTCGGCGCTTGCCAGATTCATCTTTGTTTTGAACCGGCCCTGAATTCGGCTGAGATCGTCAGCTTGTTCGAACTTCACCTGGCCCAGAACGCCCTCCAGATCAGCCTGGGAGGTGATGAACACCGTGGCCCGACCGTTTGTGGCAGTCGCCAGGCTCTCCACCACAGTCTGGAGATTCAAAAGACGACTGCGCTCCTGTCCGATGAACTGACCCGCCTCATCAACAAAGAAGTTGAGCCGGAAGCCCGGGGACTGACTGTCGAGGTACTCCTTGACGCGATGACCAAAGTCTTCAATCGACAACTTAAAGCTGTCTTTGGCATCGTCGATGATCCGAAATGCTTCGCTTTCCGACACTCCGGAATGGACAGAGTAGGCTTTTGCAAATTTTGCCTTTGTGGAAGTTAGGACCATCCTCCTATCATTCTCCCACTCGGACCCGATCGTTTCACGGTAGACGCTCTTAAAGGAACTATAACAGCCCTGTTTGTCTAGATCGTACTCAAACTGGGCGATGTAACCTTGCTTGCCGTAATAACCCTGCAGTTCATTTAGGACCTTAAAGAAAACGTCCAGAATCGGGGCCTCCTTGTCTCCACCCTTGGTATCAAACTTTTGATCGACGTTGAAAAGGATGCTGCGAGCTGGGATTGCGGTCGCTTTCTTCAGGTCCGCCCGCAGAATTTCATCGCCCACCTTGGGTAGCAGGATTTCAACTGGGCGGATCCCCAGTTCTCCCACGCGTTTCTCGCTATCGAGCATCAGCGAGAGCATCTTCAGCAGGTGCGACTTGCCTGAACCAAAGAACCCCGAGATCCAGACGCCATTGGCCGTGGGGTTGTGCAGGTAGGCATCGGTAAAAGTCCCCAGGCCCTTGCTCACCTCACGGGTGACGACGTACTCATCGAGTTCAACCTGCAGGTGCCGGTCGTCATCGGCCTTGATCACCCCGTCGATCGGGCGATCCACCGGCTTGGCGAAGAGCTCGCGGATGGTGTTGAAAGTCATGAGCTCTTGATGTCGTAATAGTCGAGGTTTGTGGCCCGGTAGTGCGGGTTTTCGATCTTGTTGGCTGTCGTGGTGCCGAACAGTCGTAGGTAGGAGCCGCCGTCGGCATCCTGGGAGTACTCACCTGGGAAGAAGATCACCACCGGATGGCGCACCATCGCCGGCTGCAGCGCCTCCAGAATCGTGTGGGTGCGTAGGAAGGGATAGATCCGGCCTGAACCGGTGATCAGGCTGATCTGGGAGTCGTCCCCCAAGGCCTCCATCAACTTCGGCACCAAGGCATCGGAAGGATCTGCCACGTTCTGCAGGTCGTCGAACAGGTCGCTCTTGCTCCAACTCGCCTCATGCTGCAATACCTCTTGCAGCCACCCCTCGGACTCCAATAGCTGCAGCAACAGCTCAAACAAGTCAACGTGCTTCACCCGCAGGCCCTGCTTGCGCAGAAACTGTTCAGCCCCCTTCACCACAACCCGCAGCTGATCTTCATCGGCGGGGCTGTAAGTCTGAATGAATATCGGCACCTCCTTGGCCACTCCCCGCATCTCCAGGAATTCGGGGCGGGTGAGCACCTGCTGCAGGCGCTTGTCGAGGCCGCTGACGCTGTTCATGCTTTCGCCCTTCGGACAGGTGCGGCCTTTTGGGCTGCAGGCTTGGCGGCTGCCTTGGCTTTGGGCTTGGCTGGCGCGTGGAACAGGAAACCGGCCAACAGGGCCGGATCGTCGCTGGTCACCAGCTCCTGCACCTGCGGCGAGAGGAGTGGCCGCTGCACCGTGCCAAGCGTCCCCCCTTTTCCCGCCTTGCCGTCCAGGAGACCGGCATCCCTGAGCATCTGCAGTAGGGCTGAACGGATCTTCTGCTGAGAAGAAGGCGCCAGGGCCGCCAGCTCAGGGTGATCCCGCTCGCAGTCCTCGTAGAAAGCCGCCATGTCCGAGCGGCGCAGTTCGGGGTCCTGGCTGCTCAGCTTCCCTGCCAACACCTCCCGCGCCAGGTCCGCCGCGATCTGAATGCGCTTGAGCACCGCCAACCAGGCCATGGCACTTCGCTCATCGCTCGATCCCCTCGCCAGCAGCTTCAGTTGTGGTCCGTTGAGCTGCTGCAGCCTCTGGCGCAGCTCCGATTCCAGGCGCTTGCCCGTGCTGGCGGAACGGGTCTGCAGGGCGTTGCCTTCCAGGATCGCTGCTCTAGTGCGGGTCCAGTCGCCCCCCTCATCAAGGTGGATTCTGGCGATCACAGCAGCCAGTTCTGGCCTCAGGCCTGCAGCCGTAAAACTCAGGCAGTAGCGGAGCGACTGCGGCGCTGGGCGTGGCAAGGAAAAGAGTTGGCAGCACCATGGCAATCCTGGCACTCGGCTGGGCGCAGCATCAGCCAAAAGGGCCGTCTCCATGAGGATTTGATGGAATGAGCCTATGGCTGGTTGGAAGATATGGCCTATTTCTCCTGCGAAGGAGGAGACCCATGCGCTGGCTGCATAAAACCGGCACCAGCAGGCAGCTGAGAGAGTTACATCCTTAGGTTGCCTGTTCGATTACCGATCTTGCAGCTACTCTTGGGCATGGCTGCTTCGATCCACCGGCTGATCACGGCTGCGCAAGTTAATCTATACTCCTGCCGAAAAACCTTTTACTACGGCTCCAGAGCCCGCAGAGAGGCTGGTCCTGATTCAAATATCGACTTACTGATTGTAGCTATAATTGTGCGGCGGGAGTAGACGCAGGCGGTGCGGGGATCGGAGAATGAATCTGGCGTTATTGAGTCCAGACTAAAGACTGTACCTGGCAATCAGCACTGAGCAATGGTTCTATTCATCTCACGAATCAGTAGTGGTAGTGGACCTGCAGTAACTCAACACGGTCGGGGGTGGCATCAGCCCGCCTGAGTCGTCAGGCACTAAGGCCTTGCGCTGATCAACAGGGCAGCAAGCCCCAGCTGCTGGGCGGCCTGCACAAAGGGGGCATCCAGGCTGCACAGCGTGGCACCCCGTCCGGAAGCGATCGCCAGATGCAGGGCATCGGCCGCGCACAGGGTGGTGCTCCAGCCGCGCAGACAGGCATTGGCGTTGCGGAAGTCATCAGTTTCCAGATCCAGCCACAGCAGGCTGGGGGCGAGGTTTCTCTCGAAGCCTTCCAGCACCCGATCCGCCTCGGTAGTGCTGAGGGCGCCGGTGCGCACCTTGAGCGCCAAGGCCGAATGCAGCTCGGTGGCACTCCAGGGACTGATGGCCAGGGTCTCCGCGGCCTGTTCCAGAAAGGCTGAGGCCGCTGGCGAATGGACCTCCGGTGTCAGCAGTGCCAGCAACACGCAGGTGTCGAGGTAGAGCATCAGCGCTCTGTGGCATCCCGCTGGGCACGAACGACGTCGACACCGCTGCTGGGCTGAGGGGGCAGCGCCTCGCGCAAGGCCTGGAGCTGCGGCAGCAAGTCCCGCACGGGCCGGCGAGGCACCATTGCGGCGATGGGCTTGCCCCTGCGGGTGATCAACACGGGCTCGCCGCCCTCCACCACGTCGAGCAGGCTGGAAAGCTGGGCCTTGGCTTCGGCCACGGTGACCTGGCGCATGCTGATGACCATCTTGATGTCCAACTCTAGCCGGGTACGATCTGCCTGGGCCACTGGCATGGCGGCCCTGCCAAAGCGCACAAATGCCAGGGCGGCCTGATCGGCCAGCTCCTGATCCCATGCCACCGTGAGCACTGCCTGCTGCTCCAGCAACTCCCGAGTGCGCTCCTGGCCGATCTCCCCCAGCTTCCAGCTTCACCAGCGCCACCAGCAGGATCTACGTGCGCGTGGGTGGGGCTACCGCCGGCTGCACGACCTGACACAGCCGCTCCAACACAGCCTCCGCGGAGGGCTCCCGCAGGAGCACAGCCAGCACCGCACCGGTGTCGACAGCGAGGTCGATCACCAGGCTCCCCTCAGCGACAGAGACCGTCATCGCCGTAGCCAAGGATCTCTGCGGCGCTGCGATCATCGAGCACCGGAAGACTTCACAGCTGCTTCTCCAGCCAGCAATGTCTCTCCTCAAGCGTGAGCCGCAGCGGAACCGGCTCGCCAGGCAGCCAGGTCTCAAGGGCCAGGATCGCCTCCTGATTCATCAAGCGCCGGTGGACCGCCGCCACGGCCTTGAGCCGGTGAGAGCGGCCATTCGGAACACGCCCGGAGCACCAGGGTGTCCATCGCCCCTCTGCTGACTTCTAGCGAAATGCTAGCGCCGGTCATCGCAACATCCCCTCCAACTCCTTGATGCGGCGATGCATCGGCTGCTCTGCTCATCGGAGAGGTCAGCGAGGACGGGCATCAGAGCGGGCAGTGGCAAGGCAGGGGCTCAGGCAAGCAGACCACGACACCTCAGCTGCCACTTACGCCGCGCGCTTCAGTTAGCACACTGCGGACCTCATCACGGCGCAGCACCAGAACGCCCAGGGGGGGCAGGCAGAGATTGAGGGAGTGCTCGTAGCCGTGCATGGGAATGGCGTCGCTGAACTTGCCACCGAGGTTGCCGAGGTTGCTGCCGCCGTAGCGGCCACTATCGCTATTGAAGGCCTCGGCATAGAACCCCTCCAAGGGGACGCCGATGCGATAATGGGCATGGGGTTGGGGGGTGAAGTTGGCCACCACCACCAACCAGCGTCCCGTGGTGCTTTCGCGACGCATGAAACTGATCACGGAATGGCGATTGTCGTTGCAATCGATCCATTGGAAACCATACTGATTGAAATCATCGCGCCACAGGGCTGGCTCGTTTTTATAGAATTCATTCAGATCATCGATCAGATGCTGCAGGCCTTGATGGGACTCATATTGCAAGAGATCCCACTGCAAATCCCCCCAGACATTCCATTCGGAACGCTGGGCAAATTCCATGCCCATGAAGATGGTTTTCTTGCCTGGATGGGTCCACATGTAAGTCAACAAGGCCCTGACATTGGCAAACTTCTGCCAGTCATCTCCTGGCATTTTCTGGAGGAGATTACTCTTGCCATGAACCACTTCATCGTGGCTTAAGGCCAGCATAAAGTTTTCGGTGAAGGCATACCAAATCGAGAAGGTGACATTATTTTGATGGAACTGCCGGAACCAGGGATCAAGTTCGAAATAATCGAGCATGTCGTGCATCCAGCCCATGTTCCACTTCAAATTGAAGCCCAAGCCGCCAATCTCGGTCGGTTGGGTGACCATCGGCCAGGTGGTGGATTCCTCGGCGATCGACAGGGCACCGGGGAAATACTGGAACAGCACGTGGTTGGCCTGCTGGAGAAACTGCACCGCCTCCGTGTTTTCGCGGCCGCCGTATTCGTTGGCCAACCACTGACCAGTGGGCCGCAGATAATCCCGATAGAGCATGGAGGCCACCGCATCAACCCGGATACCATCGATGTGGAATTCCTCGAACCAATAGACAAGATTCGCCACCAGGAAGTTACGAACCTCATTGCGGCTGTAGTTGAAGATCAGCGTGCCCCATTCCTTGTGCTCGCCGATACGGGGATCGGCATGCTCGTAGAGGTGGGCCCCATCAAAGAACGCCAGGCCGTGGCCATCCTTGGGGAAATGGCCTGGCACCCAGTCCAGAATCACCCCCAGACCCTCGGCATGGCAACGGTTTACAAAGGCCCGAAATTCATCGGGGCTGCCATAGCGGCTGGTGGGGGCATACCAGCCGGTCACCTGGTATCCCCAAGAGCCATCGAAGGGGTGCTCGGAAATTGGCATCAACTCGATATGGGTGAAGCCACGGGCCTTCACATATGGAATCAAGCGATCCGACAGCTCGCTGTAGGTGAGCAACCGCGCCCCAGGCTTGAGATCCGCCGCAGGCACCGGGGGCCGCGCCGACCCGTCCGCTTCGATGTAAGGGGAGTCGCTGGAACCATGCATCCAGCTGCCTAGATGCATTTCGTAGACAGAGATCGGCTGCTCAATCGGATTGCGGCTGTCGCGCTGATCCAGCCAATCACCATCACTCCAGTTGTAACCCCCCATTTCCGCCACAATGGAGCCGGTATTGGGGCGTACCTCATGGCGGAAGCCATAGGGATCGGACTTCTGATAGCAATGTCCGGACTGATTGCGGATCTCATATTTATACACGTCCCCCACCTTCATGCCAGGAATGAACAACTCCCAACAGCCACCAAGCCGCTGCTGCATCGGGTGATGGCGCCCATCCCAACCATTGAGATCGCCCAACACCGCCACGGAGCTGGCATTGGGGGCCCACAGACAGAACTGCACGCCCACCACCCCCTCCTGTTTGCCGACATGGGCGCCCATGCGACGCCAGATGTGATGGTGATTGCCCTCGGCGAACAGGTGGCGATCCAATTCGCCCATCCACTCCTGGCGAAAGGCCCAGGGGTCGTACTGCTCATGCAAGATGCCGGCCCGAAGCACCCGCAGCCGATAACGGCAGCCGGGATCTGCCGGTACCTCGGCCTCAAAGATCCAGGGGTGATGGGGGCTCTGGGTGGGCCGCGCCGTCGCCTCACCCTCCAGCAACAGCTCGACGGTTTCCGCATCGGGCATCCAGCAGCGCACAACCCAACGGCCGTCAGTCAGTTGCTGGGGTCCCAGGATGGCCGCAGGATGGTTGTGGCGACAGTCCGCCAGACGCTGCGCGTCCTCAGCCATCCATTCAAGGCGGGTTACGGACATGGCAGCTGGAAAAAAATCGGGCGCGCCGGGAGCTTAGGCTCTCTGCGGATCGTCAGCGGGCGCTGGGCAGCGCCGGATCGGTGGGGAAATCAACGCCGATGATCGCGTTGCGTCGGTCGAGAATGACAAAAATATTGTCATTCAGTCGTGTGAATTTCGTCAGCACCAGCACTAGTTTCATGTCGGTGGTGTCCTCGGCCCGGGCGACCTTCTCCACTTTCACCACAGTGCCTGCGCGCTGCTGCAGGGCCTGCCATTTGCGCTGCATGGCCGCCGGGGGGATCTCCTCCTGCAGCTTGGGGCCGAGGAAACTGGAGGCATAAACATAACGGCCCTCAATCAGGGCCTGAACAAATTGACGCGCCACCGTTTCAGCGGCCACATCGGCGGCATCGAAGTGGTACCCCTCCAGCCGTCCCTCGTTATCGATGATCATCAACAGTTGACGGGGTCCGGCGCTGGTGACCAGGCGGGCCTCCACCGTGCTGGAGTCAAGCCCGGGGACCACAGCGCCCAGGGTCCAGCTGAGAATGCGGGGCTGGTCGCGCAGATGGCTGCGCACCATGGCCGGGCTGCTCATGCGCTGCAGCTTGGGGGCGAATTGGGCGAAGCGGGCCTCGGCATCGCCGTCCTTGAGGGCCTTGAGGATCTGCTCGGCCGCGACCCGGGCCCGCTCCTCACTTAGGGCAGCACTGGGCTGGCTGGGCCTGGGGGCCACAGGGGCTGCCAAGACAGGGGCTGCCAAGGGAGCCTGAACCAGGGGGGCCTGGACCGGAGGCGCCTGGGCCTGCCCGAGCTGGGGAGCCAGGGCCGCGGCTGCGGCCAGGGCAAGGGCTGGAAGCCCGGCGCGCAGGGTCGGACGCGGCATGGCAAGGGTGGGGGCAAGGGCCCTTTCAGTGTGCCCCAACCCCAATGGGGCTGGAGCCCTGGCCCAGCAAGGGGGCCAGCCCCAGCCAGGCACCGGCCAGATGCAGCTTCAGGGTGATCACCCGGTGCCCTGGTCCCGGGGCCGTGCGGGGCACCTGGCCGTCGCCAGGGTTGACGGCGATCTGGGGCCAGGCGGCACCCGCCAGGGAGAGGCGCAACCGCTCGCCGGGCGCCAGGGTGGCCGCCAGGGGCTGCAAATCCAGGTGCAGCACCTGCCTTTGACGGCAGCTCTCCCCCCGCAGGCGGAGAACCCCGGTGGACATCTGGCTCACCCGGGTGCCATCGGCGCTCACCACCGCCAGGGCGCCGCAGAGGTCAAAACCCGGCTGGTCCGCCTCCACCCCCAGTTCGAGCCAGGGACGACCCAGCAACGCCAGGGAGGTCGCCAAGGGTTCGGTGCTGAAGCAGGCCACATCGGCCCGCCCATCGATGTCGCCGCGCTCCACCAGGCCAGCATCCAGGCCCAGGTGGCCCCCCCGACCGGGCACCGGGCGCCAGGGATCGTGTACCAGCATCACTTCTCCCTCCCCTGGCGGCGATGGCTGCTCCCCACCCTGGCGGGCAGCCGCCACCAGCCGCCCCTCCAGCGAACGCACCGCCGCCAGCCCCTGGCTCTCCAGGCGCCAGCCCGGGGGGACGGGAAGGGGCTGGGGGGACCATGGACGCCAATGGCCGCTGCGCAGGTCCTGGAGCAGCACCGGATCGGGGCTGACGGGGGCGGGCTGGTCCGGGCTGCCCCCGACCGTGGGCCCATCAGGGGCCGGCGCCGAGGTGGGTGACAGCGGGGCTGGCGGGGCCACCGCACCCAGCAGATGGCGCCGAAAAAAAGCCAGCTGGCGCTCGTCGCAGCCTCCGCGCCATTGCAGGTGGGTCCAGGCGCCGATCAGCAGTTCCGGATTGCCGCCGGCCTGATGCGCCCGCCGCCACAGATCCAACACCCCCCCCAGGTGGGGATCGTGCCAGCCGCCGATCAGCAGCAGGGGGCGCCGCAGCAACGCAAGTGCCACCGGATGGATCCGCCAGTCGGCCGGCCGGGCCGGATCCAGGCCGAGCCACTGCCCTCCCATACCCCCGGGGTCATGGCGGGCCAGCAGAGCGGGGCCCTCCTCGAAAAAACGACCGCTATCGAGGCTGCGACGAATCTCCCACCAGCCGGCCCCATCGCCCCGGCGGCGGCAGGCGGCGGCGGCCAACTGCAGGGCCCAGGCCAGGCCCAGGCTCCACCAATGGGCCCCCCCCGTACTCGCCCAGTGGAGACGCTCGTCCAGGCCGGCCATGGCGGGGGCCAGACAATCGGGCAGGGGATCGTCCAACCCGGCTGGGGCAGGGTCCTTTGCGGCGGCGATCAGCAGTTGGCTGAGCCCCTGATACGAAAAACCGTAACTGCCCACCAGCCCATTGCCCAACGGCAGGCGTCGCGCCCACCGCACCGCCGCGGCCCCATCAGCCGCCTCCTGGCCAAAGCCCCTGAATTGGCCTTCGGAGTCGCCGCAGCCGCGCACGTCCTGCACCACCACCACAAAACCCCGGTCGGCGTACCAACTGGGGTGGGCGTAGGTGACGGTGGAAGCGATGGCCCGGCCGTAGGGCTGGCGCATCAGCAGCACCGGCCAGGGTCCAGGTCCCTCCTCGGGAAACCAAAGACGGCCGGCCAGCAGGACACCGTCATCGGCCCGCATCGGGGCTTCCTGGGACCGGGCCACTCAGTACACGTCGGGGCAGTGCAAGCCGATCACATAGGTCGTGAGCACTTCGGCATCCACGGGCGAAAGTCCCTGGTTGCGGGCCACGCTGGCAATCGCCTGGGGGGAGGTGGCGGACTGGCCGCTGGCGTTGAGCTGCTTGAACTGAGCGCAAAAACTCTTGGCCAAGCCAGGGTTCTGCTTGACGCTTTCCAACAGGGCTGAGGCCGCCCGGGCGGGGAGCAGGGGCCCGCCAACCGGGGAGCCAATGGTCGCAAGCCCAACCACGGCCGCCCCGATCAGCGGCGAACAGCGAAACCTCAGCATCGAGAGGCAGGCCTGAACCATGGGGGTGACCGTGCAAGCAAAGGGCATGACTTCCATTCCATGCATTCGCCCCCTCCCCCCCTGGCCCCCAGGGTCAGTTCCGCGAGCGACTGGCCTGGGCGCGGCCGATCCAAAGCCGCAAGGTGGCCATGGCCAGCAGGGGCACGCTGGGGCCGGTGAGGCGACGTTGCAAGCGATGCACCTGGTTGAGCAGGCGTTGGGGATCGGCCCCCCCCAGGGCCGCCGCCCCGGGGATGCCTGCGTGCAGCAACAGGGACGCCTCCTCGGGCCGCAGCTGCAGCTCCCCCATCAGGCGAGCCTGGGCCCGCAGGCGCGTTAGTCGAGCCTCGCTGGCTTGGCCAGGGGCGGCGAGCTGACGCAAGCGGGCGTCATCCAGAGGGGCCAGCCCCCCCCAATCGCCGATCCCAGCGGCCCCTAACACCTTGACTTCAGCGCGGAACTGATGCGGCACGGCCCCAAATCCAAGCTCGCCGCCGTCCACCCTCATGGCACCAGGGTGATCGTCTGCCGGGCCAGATCCCGCTGCGCTTCCGCCAGCACCTTGGGCGTTGAAAGGCCCTCAACGGCATTGTCGAAACCCCGCAAACGAACGCGCACCACTCCACTGGGACTGACGCGGCCACTGGCACGCAGATTGCGGGCCACCTGCTCGACCGTGGGGACTATCGCCTCGGGGGCCAGGTCGGCCGGAGCGGCGGCCACCACCAGATCGCCGCCGTTGTCGAAAACAATCGGCACCTGCACCGCCCCCGGCACGCTCACCCGGGGCACATAACTGACCGCAAAGGCCAGGCAAGAGATCGCCAACAGGGCCGTGAAACTCGTGACGCCCACCAACCGAAAACGGAACCCCCAGCGCAAGATGAAGGCGGCCACCGTCAAGGCCGCCAGAAGGCCGGTGGCGACTCCCAGCCAGAGGCCGGCCTGAAGAGAGGTGGGATCGGCAGCCATGGGGACTGGGCAAACGGCACAGGCCCCTTATATTGCGGCCGACCCAGGCGGTGACAGTTCAAGGTGGATGACCTTGCTGCCTGAGCCCCCGCCCTCCAAGGGCTTCCGTTCGCCCCGCCGCTTCCCCGCTCGGCTGTTGCTGGCTTTGGTTTTGGCCGGCAGTGCGGTGGCAGCTCTGGCGCTGTTGGCCTGGATCGGCTCCGATCGGCTGCTGGCCGGGCTCTATGGCCACTGGCGACCCTGGATCGAACGTCAGGTGGGCACCGTGATGGGGCACCCGCTGCAGCTGGGTTCCTATCAGGGCTTTGGCCCCGGGGGGCTGGAGGTGGGTCCCAGCCGTTTCCTGCCTGGCAAGGGCGATGAATCGACCATCAGCGTGCGCAGCGTGCGGGCCCGGGTGCGGCCCCTGGCTAGCTGGCAGCAGCAAAGCCTCCAGCTTGAACTGGATTTCATCGGCGCCGAAGTCGATCTGCGCCGCAACAGCCTCGGGCAGATCTGGAAACTGGGTACCTTGGCGCCGGGCCGCAAGCCCCCTAGGCTCAGCCTGACTCTCCGGTTGCCGGAGCCGGCCAAGGTGCGGCTTTGGGGCTTCTCCCAGCCCAACCGGGGGCCCTTGCAGGCCCAGGTCCGCGGCCAGGCCAACCTCAACCTGCCGGCCAGTCGCATCGACGTGCGCGCCCGGCTGGAGTGGCCCCAGGATCCCGGCGCCCTGCTGCTTTCGGGCCAGGGCCAATGGGGGCAGGGCCAGCGTTGGCAGGGGGATTTCACGGCCCGGGGCTTGGCCCTCCCCCCCCTCACCCCGTTGTTGCCCCTGCCGCCCTCCTCCCGTCTGGCGGGACACGCCGATGGCCAGGTGCGGCTGAGCTTGCACCATGGGGTGGCCGGCTGCAGCGGCTTCCTCAGGGCCGGAGATGTCCGCTGGCGAGCCAGACCCAACGCCCCGGACCTGACCCTGGCGAACCTGCCCCTGCGCTGCAATGACAAGCAGCTGGAGCTGGCCTCCAGTCGCTGGCGGTATCAGGCATGGGCAGGAACGATCGCCGGGCGGCTGACCCGCCAGCGACGCCTCGATCTGCTGGTGCAGGCCGAACCGCCCAAGCGTCTCGGCCTCGGCCCCTCACCCCTGCTCGCCAGGCTGGGGGGCCAATTGGGCAAGGACGGGCTCCTGGGGGCCAGCATGCAGGCGCGGCGCGGCGACTCCCGGCTCGATCTCAGCGGCTCGGTGGGCAGGGCTCTGAATCTGCAGGGCCCCTGGCAGGTGCATGTCAGCGACCTGCCGCCGCTGGCCCGCTTGCCCGTCTGGCTGCGGCAGCGGCCCCTGGCGGGGCGGCTGCGGCTGGGGGGACGGCTGGCGGCCCCCGACCTCAGCCTGGCGTCCCAACTGGCCGGCCAGCATCCCCTGCTGGGGGCCTGGAGCGCGGCGGTGGCCTGGCGGGATGGCCTGCTGCGGCTTGAAAGGCTGCGGGCCGAGGGACTGGAGGCCAGCGCCCAGCTGCCCCTGGACCTCAAGCCAGGCCGGGGGCTGGTGATGGGCGATCTGAAGAGCCAGCTAGACCTGCGCCATTACCCCTTGGACCGCCTCAGCCCCCTGGTGGGCACCCGCCTGCAGGGCCATCTCGATGCCCAAGGCCCCGTAACGGGCCCCCTCAACCTGCTGGCAGCCAATCTGCAACTCCGGCTCCAGCAACCAGGCGCCGGCCCCTTGGCCCTGAGGGAAACCTGGAGCGGCCGTTTCCAGGGACTGGTGGGCAGCGGCAGCCAGAAGGCTCGCTCCGGCGGCCAGCTGCAGCTGGTGGCCGCAGCCCCGGCCCCCCCCGGGCGGATTGACACCTGGCTGGATGCCAAATGGCATCCCGTGCGAATCCAGCTGGATCGGGGCGGCGGGCAGCTCAGCTTGAAGGGGCGACCCAGCCACTACGACTGGCAGGCCAAGGGCCTCTCCCTCCAGGGTCTGGCCCTGACCCTGGCCCCGAACCAGCCGTTGCGAAACCTGCAGGGGCAACTGGGGGGCCGTGGCGTGCTCGAACTGCAACCGCTCTCAGTTGCCGGGACGGCGCAGATCGAGCGGCCGGGCTTGCTCGGCCTGGCCGCTCGTCAGCTGCGGGCCAGCTTTGCTTACAACCGCAACCGCTACAAGCTGCGGGCCGATCTCGTGCCCCTGACCGCCGGGCGCCTGCGGGTCGACCTGGAGGGCCGGCCCAATGGACCGCTCCAGTCCCATTGGGTGGCCCGGGGTCTGGATGCGGGGCTGCTGCGCCAAATGGCGATCACCTGGGATCTGGCGCGGGGCCCCATCCCCAAGTCCATGTCCATCGGCCAGGCCAGCGATCTGGGCAGCCTGGTGTGGGACGTCCTGGGCCCCAGCATCGATCAGCAATTGGAGGCCCTGGCACGGGCCGAGGCCCTGGCGAACCAGCGGCAGGCCGACCTACGGCGCCTGAGTCGCCAGGAGCTGCTGGCCCGACTGCAAACCAGCCTGGACGCCGACCTGCGCCTCAGCGGTCCGGACCCGGGCCGGCTGCGGGCCCAACTGGAGGCTAAGGGGCACCTTTGGTTGGGCCAGCGCGACCGCGACTACGCCCTGGGCAGCGAGCCATTGACCTTCCGTCTCGACGGTCCCCTGCGGGGCGGCGAAGGTCATTTCGAGCTGGCGGGTCTGACCCTGGGACTGCTGGGCCTGCTGGCCCCGGTGCCCCGGGGCCTGAGCGGCGGCCTGGGCCTCAAGGGCACCTACCGACTGGGAGGGGCCCATCCCGAATTGGTGGTGGACCTGGCCCTGGATCAGGCCCGGATTGGTCCCCAACCCATCACCCTGGAGCGGGGCCGGATTCAGCTGCGGCAAGCCAATGTCCAGCTGGACCTGGCCCTGCGGGCCCAGGGCGCCCAAAGCAACGTCGCCCTCGTGGGTCAGATCCCCCTGAACCCCAACCAGAGCGGGCTGGAACTCCGACTGACCAGCCGGGGCGACGGCCTGACCTTCCTCTCCGCCTTGGCCGGCTCCGCCCTTGAATGGCAGCAGGGCAGTGCCGACCTGCGGCTGCTGGTGCGCGGCAGCCTCAATGAGCCGATCGCCAACGGTTTTGTGAGGCTGCGCCGGGGCCAGTGCCGCTTCCTTGGCCAGAAACTCGAGAAGGTCGAAGCAACTGTCCTCTTCGATTTCAAACAACTTGAGCTGCAACAACTCACGGCCCGAGTGGGTCGCAACGGGCTGATCCAAGGTGAGGGAAAGCTGGGCTTGATCCGTCCCCTCGACGGCCCCCCAAGCCTGATGGTGAAGCTGCGCCAGGTGCCTTTCTCGATGAACCGGCTGCAGGCCATGGGCGAGGGGCAGCTAAGCCTGGGCGGCAGCCTGCGGTCACCGGAGCTGGGCGGGGAGGTGACCGTGAGCCGGGGGACCCTCAACGTCCAACCGGGGGGTCTCAGCAAAAGCCCCGGCGGAGCCACCACCACCGTGCAGCGCCTGATCGAAGAGGACTGGAAATTTGACAAGCCCTTGGTGTTGCTCGGCCCTGACGTGGCCTCGACCACGGCCGTCTCCCTGGCCGAAACCGTGCCCAACTTCCCCTACCTGGCCTTCAACAACCTGAGGCTGCGTTTTGGACCCGACCTCAGGGTGGTCCTGCCCAGGGTGGCGAGCTTCAACACCGGCGGCTCCCTGCGTATCAGCGGCCGCCTGGACCCCAGCCTGCGGGTCTCCGGGGTGGTCCGCCTGTTGAGTGGCCGGCTGAATCTCTTCACCACCAGCTTCAGCCTTGATCCCCAGGCCCCCAACGTGGCGGTGTTCACGCCCTCCCTCGGGCTGGTGCCCTATCTGGACATCGCCATGCGCACCCGCATCTCCGACAGCCTGGGGTTGATCGCGCCCAACGGCTTCAATCCAACCTCGCGGGACGCCTTCGTGGCGGGAGCCCCGACAACAACCCTCACCCCGGGCGCGGCTTCCCTGCGCCAACTCAATCTCATTTTGGTAACGGTGAGCGTCAGCGGTCCTGCCGACCGCCTGGGGGAAAACATCAAGATGCGCAGCACTCCCCCCCTGCCCCAGGAACGGCTAGTGGCCCTGGTGGGGGGCAACTCCCTGGCGGGGCTTGGATCGGGCGGGGCGGGAACGGCCCTGGCGACGGTGCTGGGACAGTCGCTGCTGTCACCGCTGCTCTCCTCCTTGAGTGATGCCATGGGGCAGCGGGTCAGCCTGGCCCTTTATCCCACCTATGTCAGTCCGGAAGTCTCCTTCGACTCCAATCAGACCTCCAGACGGCTGCCTCCCCAGCTGGTGCTAGGGGCCGAAATCGGCTACGACCTCAGCGACCGGGTCAATCTTTCGCTGCTGGCGGCCCCCAACCGTACGGACATACCGCCGCAAATGACCCTGAATTACAAGGCCTCCGAGCTCATCAACATTGAGGCTTCGGTGGACAGCCAAGGCTCCTGGGGCTCCCAGCTGCGGCTGTTTCTGCGCTTCTGAGCCCAATGGCGGCGGTCGCCCCCGTACGGTCGGCTGCACCAGTCCCACCGGGCCGTGGCACCCGGCACCCCCCTTGGCGCACCCTCCTGCGACGGACCGGCATGACGCCGCCCCAGCCGCCCTCGCCCGGGAAGTGATCGGCGTGGACCTGGGCGGCACCGCCATCAAGTTGGGCCGGTTTGATCAGCAAGGCCAGTTGCTGGCGGCCATGGAGGTGCCGACACCCCAGCCCGCGGTGCCGGGAGCCACCTGCATGGCGATCGTCGAGGCCGTGGCCCAGCTCGATCCACAGGGTCGCGCCGACCGGGTCGGCATCGGCCTGCCGGGCCCCACCGACCGCCAGGGACGGGTGGCACGAATCGCGATCAACCTGGAGGGCTGGCGCGAGGTGCCCCTGGCCGAATGGCTCGAACCCCAACTGCAGCGCCCCGTGACCCTGGCCAACGACGCCAATTGCGCCCTCGTGGGTGAGGCCTGGCAGGGGGCGGCCCAAGGCCATGGCGATGTGCTGCTGCTTACCTTGGGAACCGGTGTCGGGGGGGCCGTGATGCTGGCAGGCCGCCTGTTTCTGGGCCACCGCGGCGCCGCCGCCGAGCCGGGACTGATCTGCGTCAATCCCGAGGGTCCGCCCTGCCGCAGCGGCAACCGGGGCTCCTTGGAGCAGTACTGCAGCCTGGCCGGCCTGGGCCGACTGAGCCCGCTGCCGCCCGAGGAACTGGAACGCCGGGCGGCGGCGGGGGATGCCGAAGCCCTGGCCGTATGGACTACCTACGGGCGCTGGCTGGGGGTTGGCCTCAGCTCATTGCTTTATGTGCTGACGCCGGAGTTGGTGCTGATCGGCGGTGGCCTCAGCGGAGCCAGCGAGCACTTCCTGCCGACCGTTTGGCAGGCAGTGGAACAACGGGTGCTGGAGGTCAGCCGCGAGGGGCTGGCCATCCGCCGCTGCGCCCTGGGCAATGGGGCCGGCCGACTGGGGGCCGCCCGCCTGGCCATGCAGCGCCTGGGCTAAGCGGCAGCGCAGGCTGCCGGCGGCGAGAGAACCCATCGCTTGGGATGATGGCCCCATGGTGACCTCCTCCCCGATCGATACTGCGGCCCCCTCACCGCCCGATCCAAGCCCGGAGCTGCTGGCACGGGCCGCGGCCGTTCGACGCGCCGCCTTGAACCTGGGCCGGTTGGCCAACAGCGAACGGCAGGAAGCCCTGGCGGCCATGGCCGACGCACTGCAGCGCCACAGCGAGACGATTCTGACCGCCAATAGGGCCGACCTCGAACGGGCCGCCGCCGAGGACCTGGCGCCATCGCTGCTGGCCCGGCTGAAAATAGATGGGGCCAAACTGGCTGGCGCCATTGGGGCGGTGCGCCAGGTGGCGGCCCTGGCCGATCCGGTCGGCCGTCGTCAGTTGCATCGCGAACTGGATGCGGGGCTGGTGCTGGAGCGGATCTCGGTGCCCCTGGGGGTGGTGGGGGTGATTTTTGAAGCGCGGCCCGATGCGGTGATCCAGATCGCGGCCCTGGCAATCCGCTCCGGCAATGGCGCCTTGCTCAAGGGGGGCCGGGAGGCGGCGGGCAGCACCGAGGCGATCCTGGCCGCCATCAAGGAAGGCTTGGCGGCCAGTGCTGTTTCCCCCGCCAGCCTGGAGATGCTGACCAACCGCCAGGAAAGCCTGGCCATGCTGAAGCTGGACGGACTGGTGGATCTGATCATTCCGCGCGGCTCCAATGCCCTGGTGCGCTACATCCAGGACCACACCCGTATTCCGGTGCTGGGCCACGCCGCCGGCCTCTGCCATCTCTACGTAGATGCGGCTGCCGATGGCCAGCAAGCCCTGTGCCTGGCGCTGGACAGCAAAACCCAGTATCCAGCGGCCTGCAATGCCATCGAGACCCTGCTGGTGCACGAGAGCATCGCCCCCAGCTTTGTGCCGGCAGCCATCGCCATGTTCACCGAGGCCGGTGTCGAACTGCGGGGTGACGAGGCCGCTTGCTCCCTCGGGGTACCCCTGGCGGCCAGTGAGGCGGATTGGGGCAGCGAATATGCCGACCTGATCCTCAATATCAGGGTGGTCGCCGACCTTGACGCCGCCCTCGCCCATATCGCCCGCTATGGCTCCCGCCACACCGACGCCATCTGCACGCAAGACGACATTGCGGCCGAACGCTTCTTGAAATCGGTGGACAGCGCCGGCGTTTACTGGAACTGTTCCACCCGCTTCGCCGATGGCAACCGCTACGGCTTCGGCGCCGAGGTGGGAATCAGCACCCAGACCCTGCCCCCCCGCGGACCGGTGGGCCTGGAGGGTCTGGTCACCTACCGCTACCTGCTGCGCGGCGATGGCCATATCGCCGGCGATTACGCCAGTGGGGCCAGCCTGTTCACCCACCGGGATTTGCCGCTTTAGATCAAGCCGGTGAGCTTCGGCTGATTAACCACATGGCGGGGCCGGCCGGCCAGAATTGCTTCGACATTGGCGGCCACCTCGGCAATCAGCCGCTGCCGTGCCGCCTTGGTGGCCCAGGCGATGTGGGGCGTGATCACGCAGTTCGGGGCGTGCAGCAGGGGGTTGGTCGCCTCGGGCGGCTCCAGGGTCAACACATCCAGTCCGGCCCCCCCCAGACGGCCCTGATGCAGGGCTGCCGCCAGGTCGGTTTCGTTGATCAGGGCCCCGCGGCCGGTGTTGATCAGCAGGGCCGTGGGTTTCATCCAGGCCAACCGCTCGGCATTGATGAGCTGGCGGGTCTCGCTGGTGAGCGGACAGTGCAGGCTGACCACATCACTGTTGGCCAGCAGGGCAGCCAGATCGGTGCGACCCGGCCCGGGGGTTCGGCGATGGATCAGGACCTCCATGCCGAAGGCGGCGGCGATGCGCGCCACCGCTGCCCCAATCCGCCCCATCCCCACCACGCCAAGGGTCTGGCCGGCCAACTCCCGCAGCGGGCCTTCCCAATAACAGAAATCGGCAGCGGCACTCCAACGCCCCTGGTGCACGCCGGTGTTGTGGATTCCGGTGCGGTTGGTCAGTTCCAGGATGAGGGCAAAAACGGCCTGGGCCACGGAGGCCGTGGCGTACTCGGGCACATGGCAGAGGGGCAGACCCCGGGCCGCCGCCGCCACCCCGTCCACCACGTCATGGCCTGTGGATAACATCGCCACCCCCTTGAGGTGGGGGGCTGCGGCGAACTCAGCCTCCCCCAGGGAGGTCTTGTTGGTGATCACCACCGTGGCTTCGGCCAGCCGTTCGGCGACTAGGCAGGCTGGCGTGCGGGGATGGACCTGGAGGGCACCGAGCCGCTCCAAGGGCTCCCAGGAAAGGTCCCCGGGGTTGGTGGTCTGGCCATCGAGCACGACCAGGCTGGGGAAGCCGGTTGTGGCGCTCACCGCTGGCCACCGCGCCGAGGAAGCTCGGGCCGTTCAATGTCCCGGTCGCGCCGGAAGAGGCCATCCAGGTAGTGGCGGGCGACAGCCCGGTCCTCGCAACCGTGCTGGAAGAGAAACCCCGCCAGGGCCGCCTGCATCAGACGGTACTGATCCCATTGGGGGTGGAGGGAGATGAACTCTCGCATCGCCGTGAAGAGATCTTCCGGCATTTGGTTCTCGATGCTCACCGTGCAAGGGGCGTGATCGGGAATCTGGGTCATACGGCGCACTTCAAGGACGTCCCCATCAGGCCACGGCGAGGCCCCAGCCGTCAAAGCAACCCGATCGACGCAAGTCTAATGCGTCTCATCATGAGAAGGGGTAAAAGAGGCCTGGCCGCAGACGGGCCAATTTTGCAGCGGAACCAAGGAGGAATCCCCCAGGGATCGTCAAGGGGGAGAAGGGTTTCCCACAGACCCAATCTTCGTGGTCAGCCAGGGCAGCCAAGCAGGCGTCGACCTCTGGGGAAAACCCTGGGGATGGATGGGGAAAGCACCGGCCCAAGGCTGGAAAAGTTCAAGCCTCAGGATTCGTGATCAATGGCCTGGCGCAGACAAGACCTCCGTATCTCTGCCACGGAGGTCTTGACGGCCAGGCCGGCTGGATCACTCTTCGTCTTCACCACCTGCGGGAACAAGACGAATCTGCTTGCGTCCCAACTTGATCTCGAACTCATCGCCGGGATTGAGGTCCAGAAGTGCGGTGTAGGCCTTACCCACCAATAGGTTGCCGTTGCCTTGCACTGTGGCCACATAGCTGAGCTTGCGCCCCCCCTTACCTACACCCTTGCCACTGTTGTCGCCAAGACTGAGACCCTTGGCCTCCAAGAGGGCTTCATAGAAGGCGGTGAAGTTCAGGCGCTCCGAACCATCCTTCTTGGTGCTCACATAGCCGCAGCTACGCACCAAGTCAGATTTGGATGCATCGCCGAGTTCCTTGACTTTGGAGAGCAGATCGGGGCCGGTCAACATGATGCGTGGCAGCAATTGAGGTTCAATTCACCCTAACGCCCCGAGTCCCTAAAGCAAGCCTGTAATCAGCACCAGATGACATCAATTGCATCAGGGTCGCCCCTTCGCTTCTTGGAACTGCATTGCATCGGCGTCCTGCTCTTACCCAGGCCACTGCAATGCAATATCTGCATTTTTTGCCTGCCTCGATGGCCTCAGGTCAGGGATAAACGCAGTCGGTTCAAGGACTCACCCACACTCAGCGCTTGAATCCAGGCCCGTGGCCGACTGCTGCCAAAACGCACCGCCTCACTGCGGCAGGAGGCCGGCCCGGCCACGGCGATATGCACCAGACCCACCGGCTTCTGGTCACTGCCCCCCCCCGGCCCCGCCACCCCGGTGATCGCCAGGGCCCAATCACTACCGGTGAGGCGCTGGGCCCCCAAGGCCATCGCCTCCGCCACGGGATCACTAACTGCCCCCCAGCGTTCCAGATCCAGCGGATCAACCCCCAGCAGGCCCTGCTTCACCGCATTGGCATAGGCGATCACACCGCCTAGAAACACATCGGAGGCACCGGGCACCGCCGTCAAAGCTGCCCCCAATCCGCCGCCGCTGCATGATTCAGCCACCGCCAAGGTTTCGCCTCGCTGGCGCAGCCTCTCGATCACCACCGAAGCCAGACTGTCCCCATCAATGCCATAACAACTCTGGCCGCTGCGCCGCCGTAGTTCGGCCTCCAGCGGTGCCAGCAAGGCGGCGGCCGTGGCCCCATCCTTTGCCCGGGCCGTCATACGCAACTTCACCTCCCCCAGACCCGCATAGGGGGCCAAAGTGGGGTTGTCCAGGGCGAGCAGGTCGCTCACCTGTTCGGCCAGGGCCGATTCGCTGACCCCCCAAAAGCGCAACAGGCGGCTGGCGAAGACCCCCTCGGCCACTCCGGCCTGCCGCAACCAGGGCTCCGCCGTGGCCAGCCACATCGCCTTGAGCTCCGACGGCACCCCCGGGAAGGTCAGCACGGTGAAGCCCGCCACGGGACTCCAGATCATCCCTGGGGCCGTGCCGGTGGGATTGGGCAGCACCTGGGCTCCTCGGGGCAACCAGGCCTGACGGCGGTTACTGGCGGCCACCGGACGACCCCGACCCGCCAACCGTGCCTGGATCAACTCCCATACCTCAGGCCGCTCCTGGAGGGGGGTATCAAAAGCGGCGGCAATCGCCTCGGTCGTCAGATCGTCGGGGGTCGGCCCCAGGCCCCCACTGGTGATCAGCACACGAGAGCGTTGGCAAGCGGCCCGCACCGCCGTTATCACCCGTTCCCGGTTATCGCCGACCACCTCCTGGCGATAGTGCGGAACCCCCAAGGCCGCCAGCCGCTCGGCAAGCCAGCGGGCGTTGCTGTTGAGAATATTGCCGAGCAACAACTCGGTGCCGATGCAGAGCAGCTCGGCCCCCTGCCGGGGGTCTGGGGCTGGGGTGGTGATCAAAAGTCTTGGGCCAGGCTGCGACGGGTGAGCACCAAGGCGCCGATCAAGACGGCGGTGGCGAGCCCCAGCCAAAGAAAACGCAACTCGGCGTTGGCCACCACCAGCGCCAGGGAGGCCAGCCACTGGGTGAAGGCATAAATCAAAAGGACCGTATGTCGCTGACTCAGGCCGCTGCGCAACAGGCGGTGATGGAGATGGCGCCGATCGGGATAGAAGGGTGAGCGGCCCTCCCGCAGGCGCCCCATGATCACGGCCGACATGTCGGCCAGCGGTAACGACAGGATTAGCAGGGGCAGCAGCAGGCTCACGCTGGTGAGTGCCTTGGCCGGGCCAACAATGCTGATCGAAGCCAGGGCGAAACCGAGGAAATAGGACCCGCCATCTCCCATGAAGATCTTGGCGGGATTGAAGTTGTGGCGCAAAAAGCCCAGGCAAGCACCCGCCAGGGCGGCACCCAACAAGCCTGGGGCGCTTTGGTGGAGGCTGTAGCTCACCGAAAGCAAGGCCACGGCGGCGATGCC
>JBBASD010000001.1:24299-38754 GCA_040399485.1 Cyanobium sp.
GAGCATAAAGGGGAAAACGGGTGCAGAGGGCATCCACCCGTTCCCGGCAGCGCTGGGCCACGGCCCCATCGCCTGGGAGCAAGAGCCTGTCAGCGATGATGTCGGCCACCTCAACGAAGGCAGGGCCATCGAAGCCGCGGGTCGTCATGGCGGCGCTGCCCAATCTCAGGCCACTGGTGACAAAAGGAGACTCGGGATCGAAGGGAATAGTGTTTTTATTGGCGGTGATGTTGATCTCACTGACCAGCGCATCGGCCACCTTGCCCGTCAAGCCAATCGAGCGCAGATCCAGAAGCACGATGTGATTGTCGGTGCCGCCACTGACCACGCCAATGCCCCGCTCCTGCAATCGGGCCGCCAGGGCCTGGGCATTGGCCACCACCCGCTGGCTGTAGTCGACAAAAGGAGATTGGAGGGCTTCCCCGAAAGCCACGGCCTTGGCGGCGATGACGTGTTCCAAGGGCCCGCCCTGGGTACCGGGGAACACTGCCTTGTCGAATTGTTTGCCGAATTCGGCATCGCCGCAGAGTATCAGTCCTCCCCGGGGGCCCCGCAGGGTCTTGTGGGTGGTGGTGGTAACCACATGGCAGTGGGGAATGGGGCTGGGATGGACACCTGCAGCCACCAGACCGGCGATGTGGGCCATGTCCGCCAACAGATAGGCCCCCACCTCATCGGCAATGGCCCGAAAGGCGGCAAAGTCGATGGTGCGGGGATAGGCGGAATAGCCGCAAATTATAAGTTTGGGCCGGTGCTCAAGGGCCAGCTGGCGAATAGTGTCGAAATTCAGCCGATGCGTCTCGGGATCAACGCCGTAGTGAAAGGCCTTGAACCATTTGCCACTGACATTGACCGGCGATCCATGGGTGAGATGGCCGCCATGGGAGAGATCCATGCCCAGGATCGTGTCGCCGGGCTGGAGCAGGGCCAGGAACACTGCAAAATTGGCCTGGGCCCCACTATGGGGCTGGACGTTTGCCCAAGCCGCACCAAACAGTTTCCGGGCGCGGTCGATGGCAAGGGCCTCTATGCCATCGACGAACTCACAGCCACCGTAATAGCGCTTGCCAGGCAAACCTTCGGCATATTTATTGGTGAGCACCGAGCCCTGGGCTTCCATGACGGCCCGGGAGGCGAAATTCTCGCTGGCGATCAGCTCAAGATGGCTCTGCTGCCGATTCAGCTCAGCGGCGATCAGGTCCGCGACGGCGGGATCGCCGCTGGCCAAGGGAGTATCGATCGAGGCAGCGACCATGGAAGTGAGGTTCGATCAGCGGACGGACAATGCGATCAAGGGGCAGGGAGCGGTTCCCGACGGGCGGGCCGTTTGCCTCACGCATCTCAAGATCGTAGGCGGCTCACGCCAGAAGGGGAATGGAATCAGCACGGAGCTGGGCAAAAAAAATCGCCCCGAAGGGCGACCATGAGAACAACGCGCCTGGAGAGATTCGAACTCCCGACCCTCTGATCCGTAGTCAGATGCTCTAATCCGCTGAGCTACAAGCGCCTGCTCCGTCATTCTGACCGCACAGGGGGCCCATCCGTCAACCGCCCATCCCTTTCTGCCGACGCCACCATGCCAATTCGCTGGTACGGACCCGCCGATCCGACCGACCCCACCTATCGGCACTTCGCACGCATCGTCAATCTGACCTTGCATGCCGCCCTGTTTGCGGCCATCAACAGCGGCCTCTGGTTCATTCAAGAAATGCGGCACCCCTGGTCCCATCTGGGCTGGCTCAGCCTCGCCTGGGCGGGGGCCCTCCTGGTGCATGGCAGCGTGGTGCTGGCGCTTCGACCCACACCTTCCCCATGACGCTGGCAGCCCGCGAACTCGACGATCTCAGCCGAGCGATCGCCGATCGTCTTTACATCCAGGTGGCCGACTGGCACCTCTACCTGGGGGATGCCCACCTGGCCCAGGCCTTGGCGATCGAATGCGCCGGCCGACTGGACCAGGGCGCGGGGGTCGCGGCCCGTCAGGCGCTGGAGGCCGTTCAGGTGCCGATTGGCGGCGGCTCCACCCGTTTGCCCCTCGCCCGACTGGTGCCAGCCGGCCAATTGCGAGACCTGGAAGAGTTGCTTGAACCGCTTTGTTGAGGGACCGACCCATCTCGCTCCCTACCCCTGATGGAGCACCGCTCGATAAGGTGGCTCCCTTCGCTCAGTGGCCGTGCTGATCATCGAGGTCACCAATGCCCGCGAGGTGGTCAGCAAGCGCATCGGCAAGCTGGGAGGCCGGCTGATCGGCAAGGTGGTGGACGCCGAGGCCCAGGTGGAGAAAGCCCTGATCCAGGAACTGGAGACGGCATTCCGCGATTACGGCATTGAGGCGCGCATCCTCTCCGTCGACGGCCCCCAGATCATTGGCCGCTGCCACCTGGAGCTGCCGATGCAGGTGCGCGAAGAACGCCAGGTGCGGCTGCCCTGATTCAGACTGGACGGCGCCGCACGAGGCGCACCAGTTCATGGATCTCAGGGACCCCAGCCAGGGTTGCCAGAGAGCCAAAGACGCCGATCGCCAGGCCGGCACTCAATCCGTTCTGGAGCAGCAGGCCGACCAACCCCGGCGGCCAGCTGAGCCGATTAGCCAGCCCCCAGGCCACCAGACCGGCCAGCAGGGCAGCCCCCAGCAGCAGGGCGGTGTCCCTTCCCCAGC
This sequence comes from Cyanobium sp., assembly GCA_040399485.1. Classification (GTDB taxonomy): domain Bacteria; phylum Cyanobacteriota; class Cyanobacteriia; order PCC-6307; family Cyanobiaceae; genus Cyanobium. The sequence continues at coordinate 26,959 of JBBASD010000001.1, forward strand.
GGGCCAGGGGCAGTCCCCCCAACTGACGGGAAAGCACCAGCAGCAGCCCCAGACAGGTGATCACATTAACGCCGACCGTGGCCAGGACCAGGCCAGGGGCCCCGAAATTCCATTGGGGCAACTGCAGACCCCATGGGGTCGGCCCCCCCACCAGCAACCAGTCGAAGAGGGCATTGAGACCAATGCCCCCAACCGACCAACGGAAGGGAGTATTGGCATCACCAAGGGCATAGAACACCCTGACCAGCACATCACGGGCCAGGTAGGCCGGCATGCCCAGGCCGTAGGCCATCAACAGCCCTCCCACCAAAGCAGCCGCCTGATTATCGAAGGCGCCCCTTTCGTAGACCAAGGCCACAAGCGGACCGGCCAACCCCACCATCAGGGCCCCAAGGGGCAGCATGCTGGCGTTGGAGAGCATCAGCCCCTGGCGGATGCGGCTGACCAACTGGGGCCGATCGGCGGGAGCGGTGAGCCTGGAATAGACCGGCAACAGGGGCACCAGCAGGGCATTGGAGAGCAAACCCAGGGGAGTTTGTACCAGGAGATTGGCGTAACCCAGGCCCGCCGCAGCCCCGGCGATGCCGGAGGCGAAGAACAGATCAACGAACACATTGATCTGCAACATCCCTGAAGAGAGGGTGGCTGGCCCCATCACCGCCAGCACTTCGCGCACGCCTGGATCCTGCCAATCCCACAGCAGCCGCAGCCGGCCGAGGCCCTCCTTGGCCATGGCCGGCAACTGAATCAGCCACTGCAGCAAGGCCCCCACCGTGGTGGATGCGGCCAAGACGACACCGCCATATAGGGCTGATGCGGGCAGGGTGATGGCACTGCCCAACTGCCACCAGAGCAGGCCGATGCCACCGATCACGGCCACGCTGGACAGCAGGGGGCTGACGGCGGGTAACCAGAACACATCGGCGGCATTGAGGGCCCCGAAGCCAAGACCGATCAGGCCGGCAAACAGGGCCATCGGCGCCATCCAGCGCAGCTGGGCCACCGCCAACTCGTGGCGGGTGGCATCCATGCCGGGTCCCACCAGGGTGATCAGGGGATCTGCCGCGACGATCAAAAGCAGCGTCACCGCCACCAGGGCTGCACCCACCATGGTGTTGATCGCTGCCAGCACATGGGCCCCCTCTTGCCGGCTGCGGCGCGCCAGCACACTGACCATGGCGCTGTGGAAAGGACCGTTGATGCCCCCCAGCAGGATCAGCAGGAAACCGGGCAGAACGTAGGCGTAGTTGTAAGCGTCATAGGCGGCGCCAACCCCGAACGCAGCGGCAATCACTTGCTGGCGCAACAGGCCTGCCACCTTGCTGAGGGCCGTGGCCAGCGCCACCACCAAGGCAATGCGTTTGAGCGACTTCGCCATCGGCCCTCCGGGGACGAGGTCCCTTGCAATCGCCCGGCAGTATGACCCCCACACCTCCGGGTTCCTCGGCCGATGCCGCCGCTGCCTTTCGCCGCCATCTCCGCCAGTGCGCCGCCGCTGCTGACCCTTGGTCCCCTGGTGGAGGGGATCCTGCTGCGGCGCTACAAGCGGTTTCTGGCGGATGTGGAATTGCCCGGCGGTGAGACCGTCACGGCCCATTGCGCCAATACCGGCCCGATGACGGGGGTGCTGTGCCCTGGGGGCCGGGTACGACTGCGGCACGATCCCTCGCCGAGCCGCAAATTGGCCTGGACCTGGGAACAGGCGGAGGTGCCCGGGGCCGATGGCCAGCCGATCTGGGTGGGCATCAATACGGCCCTGCCCAATCGACTGGTGCGCGCCGCCATTGAGGCGGGCTGCCTGGAACCCTGGCTGGGGCCCATCGCGGCCATCCGGGCAGAGGTGCCCTACGGCGAAGGGCGCCGCAGCCGCATTGATCTGTTGCTGACTCCAGGGTCAGGCCCGGCTGGTGCAGCGCCTGCCGACCCCCGACCGATCTATGTGGAGGTCAAGAACACCACCTGGAGCCAGGGCGAGCTGGCCCTGTTCCCAGACACGGTCACCGAGCGCGGTCAAAAACATCTGCGTGAACTGATGGCCCTGGTCCCGGCAGCCCGGGCCGTGCTGGTTCCCTGCCTCAGCCGAGGCGATGTGACCCGGTTCGCCCCCGGCGACACGGCCGATCCCCTTTACGGCCAGTTATTCCGCCAGGCCCTGGCGATCGGGATGGAGGTGCTTCCCTGCCGCTTCGCCTTCAGCGCCGAGGCGGTCCATTGGCTGGGCCTGGCCAAGCTGCTGGAGCGCCAACCAGCGGCCAGCACCGCCTGAGGGCGCCTGAGGCCAACGGGTTAGGCCCCGCACCCATAGAGTCCAATCACTTGCCGGTGGTCTGTGGATACCCGTGCCTTCAAACGCTCGTTGCACCATTCCGAGCGCTACAACCGCCGCGGCTTCGGCCTGGGTGAGGAGGTGGCGGGCAACCTGCAGACCGCCTATCAAAGTGATCTGGTTGCCAGCCTGCGGGAAAACGGCTACGAACTGCGGGAAGGAAGGCTGACGGTGCGTTTGGCCGAGGCCTTCGGCTTTTGCTGGGGGGTTGAACGGGCAGTGGCCATGGCCTACGAAACAAGGCGCCACTACCCCAGTGAACGGATCTGGATCACCAATGAGATCATTCACAATCCTTCGGTGAATGACCATCTCCGAGAAATGGATGTGCAGTTCATTTCCGTGGATGAGGGGATCAAGGATTTTTCCGAAGTCGGCACCGGCGATGTGGTGATCTTGCCGGCGTTCGGCGCCACGGTGCAGGAGATGCAACTCCTCAACGAACTCGGTTGCCACATTGTGGACACCACCTGCCCTTGGGTCTCGAAAGTCTGGAACAGCGTCGAGAAACATAAGAAACATTCCTTCACCTCCATCATTCATGGCAAGGTGAAGCACGAAGAAACCCTGGCCACCAGCTCTTTTGCCGGTACCTATCTGGTGGTGCTCGACCTCAAGGAAGCCCGTCTCGTCTGCGACTACATCCTTGCCAGCGCCCATGGCCAGGGTGATCGCGAGGCCTTCATGGCCCGCTTCGCCAAAGCCTGCTCGCCAGGTTTCGATCCAGACCGGGACCTGCTGCGGCTAGGGGTGGCGAATCAAACGACCATGCTCAAAAGTGAAACCGAGGAGATCGGCCGACTGTTTGAGCGGACCATGCTGCAGCGTTTCGGCCCCAACCTTCTGGATCAGCATTTTCTCGCCTTCAACACGATTTGTGATGCCACCCAGGAGCGCCAGGATGCCATGTTTGCGCTGGTTGATGAACCGCTGGATTTGATGGTGGTGATCGGTGGCTACAACTCTTCCAACACCACCCACCTGCAGGAGATTGCCGTCAGTCGCGGCATTCGTTCGTATCACATCGATACCCCCGAACGCATCGGTCCCGGCAATCGCATCGAACACAAACCCCTGGAAGCCGACCTGCAGGTGGTGACCCCCTTTCTTCCCGATGGCTCGATCCGGGTCGGCATCACCTCCGGCGCCTCCACTCCCGATCGGGTCGTGGAAGATGTGATCCGCCGCCTGATACACCTCTGCGACCCTGCGGATCGGGCGACCGCAGCTGGGGCCGATCCTGTCCCATAAGATTGCCGCCGCTTCGCTCCCCTGGTTTCCCAGACCGAGCCCCTACAACCCACCTGCTGGCACTTCTCTCCACCCTTGGATGCCCTTTCCCCTGTCCCCACTAGTTTCGCCCGCCTTGACTGATCAAGCTGCCGATTCCGGGATCGATGGGGGCCAAGCCGGGGCGCAGCCCACCTTGCGCTTCAGTGAGGATCCCCAGGTGCGCCGTTACGCCAGCCACTTTGCCGATCTGATGGAAATGCGGGCCCCGGCCGATGTCGTGGGTCGCTATCTCGATCGCCATGAGGACTGGTTTAGGCGTTGCGCAGCTCCCATGACCGTGGCCTCCCTGGAACGCGACGCCTATCTACTGACCCTGGGGCGATTCGGCAATTTCGGCTTTGAGGTTGAACCCACCATCGCTCTGGAATTGCTGCCCCAGGACAACGGTGTCTACGAGATAGTCACCCTGCCGATTCCAGAGCAAAGCCCCAGCCTGCAGGGGCTCTACGACGTCGATTTCAACGCCTCCCTACGGCTTGACGAAACCGATCGTCAGGCCCTGAGCACGGCCGGGCCCGTGGAGGTTTCCAACGAAGAAGTGGATCGACTCATGGCCCACACCCTGGTGCGCTGGCAACTGGATCTGGCGGTGTGGATCCGCTTGCCCTCGATGCTCAACCTCCTGCCGGAGCGACTGGTGCAGAGCAGTGGCGACCATTTGCTGAAACAAATCGTCCGCCAAATCTCCCGCAAACTCACCTGGAAAGTGCAGGAGGATTTCCACGCCAACCATGGAATCCCCTGTCCCCCCCGGCGTCGGGCCCGGTTTTGAGCGGCCGGACTTAACCAGGAGGGACAAGGCAGCGGCGAACAAACTCAGGCGACTGGATTGGCCAGCACCTTGAGCAGGATTTGGGTGCCGCTGAGGGCCTGCCAAAGGAAAAGGGTCACCATGCCCATATTGAGGCCGACATGGGCCTTGCGTGCCAACAAATTGCCCTGCTGCATCAAAGGGGTCAGGGCTGAGGCCAGGGCCACCAATGAGGTCATGGTTAGGCCGACCAGCAGATGGGGACCTACGAAAAGCTTGCCGTTATTCAGATAGGTTACGGCCATCCCCCCGAAGGTGCCCAGCACCATCAAGGCCAGCAGCAAGCTGCTGGCCAGGTGGTGGCGACGGCCAAACTGCCCCTTGATGAGATCCTTGCGCTCCTCAGCGCTGGCGGTGCGGAGCTTCTTGGTCTTGATACCCAGGTACATCGAATAGAGCGAGAGCCCCAACAGGGCCCACATCAGTAATGGATGGAAGAAGTTGAGTTTGTAGGCCAGGGAAGGGGAGATCAGTTCAGTCATCTTGCGGGGTAAGCGTGCGTGGGATGTGAAGCTACAACTGCCGACCCCCACTCCGCAGGGGCCGGGGAATTCAATGCAGGAAGTGCCGACGACCGGTCACAACCATCGCCAGGCCGAGGCTGTCGCAGGCGGCGATGGAATCGGCATCGCGAAGGCTGCCCCCCGGCTGGATGATCGCGATGATGCCATGGGCGGCCGCCAGGCGCACGCTGTCATCGAAGGGAAAGAAGCCGTCACTGGCGAGCACGGCCCCTTGGGCCGAGGCTGCGGCCGTCTCCAGGGCCGTTCGGGCGGCCCCCACCCGGTTGGTCTGGCCGACACCGATGCCCAGGGTGCGTCCGCCGCCGGCCACCACAATGGCGTTGGAGCGACCATGGCGCACCACCCGCCAGGCGAAATCCAGATCGGCCCGCTCCCGGGCGCTGGGCTGGCGGACGCTGACCACTTTCCATGGCTGGGGATCACTGGCACGGTCGTCGGCTTCCTGCTCCAGCAATCCGCCCAGGATGGAGCGGCGCTGCAGCCGGGGGGCGGCTGCCACCGCAGCCGCAGGCAAAGTCAGGACCCGCAGGTTGGCCTTGCTGGCCAGGATGGCCAGGGCCTCTGGCGAAAACTCAGGCGCCACAACACATTCGAGAAACACGCCGGTGAGCAGCGCCGCCGCTTCGGCATCAACCGGGCCATTGAGGGCGACGATGCCGCCAAAGGCGGAGGTGCGATCGGCATCGAGAGCCCGCTGCAGGGCCTCGGCCACGTCCGTACCCACGGCAACGCCGCAGGGGTTCGTGTGCTTGATGACAACGGCCGCCGCACTGGAACCTGCAGATCGCTCCGATGGGCCCTCGCCGTAGCCAAATTCACGAACCGTGGCCAGGGCCGCATCGAGATCGATGAGGTTGTTGTAACTGAGGTCTTTGCCCTGCAGCTGCTGCGCGGCGCCCCACCCTGCCTGGGGATCACTGAACCAGGTGGCGCTTTGGTGGGGATTCTCCCCGTAACGGAGCTGCTGCTGGACCGGCATTTCGAGCCGCAGCGGGGCGACCGGATCAGCGCCGGCATCGCCATCGCCATCGCTCAGTCGCTGGGCCAGCCAGGAGCTGATGGCCCCGTCGTAAGCGGCCGTGTGCTGGAAGGCCGCCAGGGCCAAACGGCGCCGCAGGGCCCCATCCAGCCGTCCTGCCGCTATGGCCTCCAGGAAGGAGGGGTACTGGGCGGGGTCCGTGAGCACGGCCACATCGCCATGGTTCTTGGCGGCGGCCCTCACCATCGCCGGCCCGCCGATATCAATGGTCTCGATCGCGGTCTGCCAATCCACCTCAGGGTCAGCGACGGTCTGGCGGAAGGGATAAAGGTTGACCACCACCACATCGATGGGGGTGATCGCCTGGGCCTCCAGGTCGGCCCTGTGGCCGGCATCATCACGGCGCGCCAAGATGCCGCCATGGATGCGGGGATGGAGGGTCTTCACCCGACCCCCCAGAATCTCCGGGGCCCCGGTGTAGTCAGCCACCCGGGTCACTGGCAGGCCTGCGGCGGCCAAGGCGGTGGCGGTGCCGCCACTGGAGAGCAGTTGATAGCCATGGCTGAGCAAGCCGTTAGCCAGGGGCACCAGGCCCGCTTTGTCGGACACGCTCAGAAGGGCCGTGGGGGCCATGGCTGCGGAGTTCAGAATCGGGGCCAACCTAAGCAGGAGCTGCCGAGAGGCCATGGCCAACGATTTGCCCCAGGACTTGCCTCAGGACGATGGTCAATCGATCCGGCTGGGACCGGCCCAACCGCAGCGGCGCCTGGTGTTGCTGCACGGCTGGGGAGCCGACGCGGATGATCTGCTGGATCTGGGCACCGCCCTGCTGGCGGAAGATGGCCAGGCTGGGGAGGTCAGCCTGGTGGCCCTGAGGGCGCCGGAACCGCACCCTGGCGGCTTCGGCAGGCAGTGGTACGACCTGCAACAACCGGAATGGCCCGGTCTGGCTGCAGCCAGGTCGAACCTGCGGCAACGACTGCAGGAACTATCCGAAACTGTGCCGCTGGAACGCACGGCGGTGCTGGGATTTTCCCAGGGCGCCGCCATGGCCGTGGATGTGATCCTGGGTGAAGGACTACCCGTTGCTGCCCTGATCGCCTGCAGCGGCTATCCACACCCAGGCTGGCAGGCTGCCAATCCCAAGGCCAACACGATGCTGACCCACGGCGAGCAAGACCCTGTGGTTCCAGTGGCGGCGAGCCAGGCGATTGAAGACCTGGTGCAGCGGGCGGGGGGCCAGGTACAACGGATCAGCTTCGTTGGGGGCCATGGCATAGACCCCCAGCTCTTACCGGAGCTACGCGCTTTTTTGGCCCAGAACTGGAGCTAGGGCCAAAAGAGCGTCAGGATTCAGACGAACAGGGTTCAGACGAAGGCGTACTCGTACTCCTCCATCTCCTCCCAGTCATCGGCCGCGAGGGCTTCGATGCCTTCAAAGAGGACATCTTCGCCAATGCGATCAACGATGAGTCGCAGGGAGGGGAAGAGAAAATGATTTTCTTCGGCGTACTGCGCACTGAAAAGTCCCTTCTCCCCCCAGAAGAAACGGTCTGTGGTGTGCTCGTTGCGGCGAACGTTGAGGATCGCCGGGGCCATTAGATCGGCTTCGGCGATATACCGACGCGCTGCCGTCACAGGCTTGTGGGAACCGGTCTCGAGATTGAAAGTAGGAACGTGGGCGAGGACACGTTGGCCGGCGAGACGACGACGGCTGATCCGCTTGCGCTTCTTGGACATGGCAGGACTCCCGGTGGGGAGGCTGAAGGTGAATAGGGGGGGAAGCAACCAGGGGCGAAGGTCCAACTGGGGACGGTCACCTGGGCTGGCCGATCCAGACGCCCATGGCGAGGTCTGGATCGAGGCCATTACGTCTGTCGTTCTCAAGCAATCGTGGGCACGATCGGAAGTGCCACCGACCCGATGAAGGCCGGCGGAACTGGGAAGGCTTGCTTCTTCCTCTGCTGTAGCTTCGGCTGCAAGGTGAATGCAACCTCAGACTCGAAGGAAGGTGGCAAGCCACCGATGGCGACACCCAACTCGCTCCAGAACAGCGAAGTAGTGGTCGATACCTCCATGCTACGGCTTTTTTCTGTTTTTGCATCGTCCCGCCGAAACTTTTTGGCGATTTGCGCTTTTTCCTTCGGATTGGCCGCCGGTGATTCCAGTCTCTGAAAGGTTTTTACTGCTGCTGCGCTGGCAACTGGGCCAACTGGTGGATTGCCGGGATGTGCGCTCGCTAGTGGTGTACGTGACTCACGAGGGGCCCCAAGGCCAACCCACCCTGATGGCCGTGGGCCAATGGCCCAGCGACGGTCGCGCCTTGCCGGCCCCCGACATGTCCGGTGAACTGCGGGTGCCCGCCGAAGAACGACGCTGGCTGCCCCTGCGGGAAGGGCCCCTGTTACTGGGGGCCCTGCAGGTGGAAACCCTGGGCACCGTTTGGTCCGAAAGCCTGCGCCAGCGCCTCCAGGCCATGGCCCTGACCCTGACCGAGGCCTTGCGGATCGACAGCGAGCGGCAGCGACTCGAGGCCCGCCTGCTGGCCCGTGAAGAACATCTGCGGCTTTTGGTGCATCAGCTGCGCAACCCCCTCTCGGCCCTGCGCACCTTCGGGCACCTGCTGCTGCGCCGTCTGGACCAGGACAGCAAAAACCGGCCCCTAGTCGAGGGGCTGCTCAACGAAGAACTACAACTCAACCGCTACGTGGAGGCCATCAGCGATCTCGCCCGCCCCGACGCCCTGCTACCCGCCGCGGCCAACCCCCAGCCCCTGCTGTTACCTCCCCTGCTGACCGGACCGGGCGGAGTGGATCTGGCTGGCCCGCTACTCCCCCTGCTGCGGCGTGCAGAAGCGACCGCCAGCCTGCAGGGCCGCCAGTGGCACGGACCAGCGAACCTGCCCTCTTGGCGCGGCGACAGTGGCTCCGTGGCCGAGATCCTGGCCAATCTGCTCGAAAATGCCTTCCGCTACAGCCCGACCGGTTGCCCCCTGGGGCTGCACTGCGGGGTCGGGGCCAGCGGCGGTCCCAGCCTCACCGTCTGGGACGGAGGCGAGGCAATCGACGCCGACGAGCGGGAAACCATTTTCGAACGGGGCGAGCGGGGCCGCCGCGGCCTACCGCTGCCAGGCACTGGCATCGGGCTGGCCCTGGCCCGTGATCTGGCCCGGGGCCTCGGCGGCGAACTCGAACTCGTGATCCCCCCCCAGGCCGTCGACCCAAGCCTGCCGAAAGGGGGCAACGCTTTTCGGCTCAGCCTGCCGCCCCAAACCACGGCTCAGCCGATCCAGGATCTCCAGACGCTTCCGACCTGAGCCAGAGAGCCCCCACCCCAGCCAAGCCAGACCGCCGCCGCCAGGAGCAAGGCCAGGGTTTCGCTCCATTCCACACAGGCCCCATAGCTGTCGCCGCTGTGGCCCCCCAGGCGCCGGCCCAGCCAAAGCGGCACCAGCACTGCTGGCAGCCCACCCCACAGACCTGCGGCCGGCCAGCCTTGGCTGCTGGTGAGCACCAGCAACAGCACCAGCAGCAGCAGGGCCGGCCGTAGCTCCACGGCCAATCCCGCCCAGTGGCGGCGATGCAATGCCCCGCCGCCACTGGGCCGCAAGCTGGGAAAGCGGTCGATCGCCACCAGGGGTGCGACCCGGCTCCAGAAGGCCGCCCAGGGCAGCACGACCGGCACGATGGCGCCCAGGCTGGCCAGGGCCGCAGCCTTGAGAAGCAGCACCAACACAAGGGCCTGGGCGCCGCTGGCGCCAATGCGGCTATCGCGCATGGCCTCCAGGCAGCGATCGCCCGCGGCCAAGCCATCGGCCGTATCCATCGCCCCATCCATGTGCAGACCGCCACTGAGCAGCAGGCCCAGGGCCAGCACCAGGGCCACCTGGCTCAGCAGCGGCACCCGCCCCTCCAGCAGGGCCCAAAGGCCGGCCTGCAGCAGACCAAGCACAACGGCCACCCAGGGGGCGAATCGGGCGATGCGCTCAAAACGAGGCGCGATGCGGGACCAGCCGGGCAGTACCGAGTAGAAGATCCAGGCCCCGGCCAGATCCCGCAGCCACCCCGGCGAGCGGGGCCCCGAACCAAGTCCGGTCCTGGGCCCAGCAGGGGGTCCATCACGAAAGGGAGGGGCCAAGCGGGGGCGGCACCAAGGGGCCCCACCCTGACGCAGGAGCCGCAGCCTTGCAGGCGACGGCCTGGCCCCTAGCCTCGGCCCCCCAGGCCGCCGCGGCCCAAGCGCTGCCCCCCTTGAGATCCCCGCCCCCACCCTTCTCCTTCACGGTGTCGGCCCGCTGTGGTCAGACCCGGGCCCGCTGCGGGCATTTCCACACCCCCCATGGCGTCGTCAACACGCCGCGCTTCATGCCGGTGGGCACCGCCGCCACCGTCAAGGGCGTTAGCACGCCCCAACTGGCCGAAACCGGCGCCCAGATGGTGCTGGCCAACACATTTCATTTGCATCTGCAACCGGGCGAAGCGCTGGTGGCGGCAGCGGGAGGGCTGCATCGCTTCATGGGCTGGTCGGGGCCGCTACTGACCGACTCGGGCGGCTTCCAGGTGTTCAGCCTGGCAGCCATCAATCGCATCGACGATGGGGGGGTTCTGTTTCAATCCCCCCGGGACGGATCCAGGCACACATTGACCCCGGAAGCGTCGATGCGGATTCAGATGACCCTGGGGGCCGATGTGGCCATGGCCTTTGACCAATGCCCTCCCTATCCCGCCAGCGAGAGCGAGGTGGCCGAGGCCTGCCGCCGCACTCACCTTTGGTTGGAGCGCTGCGTCGCCGAGCACTGCGGCAGCGGGCACAGCGGCGCCGGGCAGGCCCTGTTCGGCATCGTGCAGGGGGGCTGCTTCCCCGCCCTGCGCCTCGATTCAGCCCAGCGGGTGGCGGCCCTGGATCTGCCCGGCATCGCCGTGGGTGGGGTGAGCGTCGGCGAGCCGGTGGCCGAAATGCACCGCATCGTGCGCCTGCTCGGGCCGGTGCTGCCGGAGGCCAAGCCCCACTACCTGATGGGTATCGGCAGCCTGCGGGAGATGGCGATCGCCGTGGCCCAGGGCTTCGACTTGTTTGATTGTGTGCTGCCAACCCGGCTGGGCCGCCATGGCAGTGCCCTGGTGGGCGGCGAACGTTGGAACCTGCGCAACGCCCGCTTTCGCGAAGACCACAGCCCCCTGGATGGGCGCTGCCCCTGTTTGGCCTGCCGCCAGCACAGCCGCGCCTATCTCCACCATCTGCTGCGCAGTGAGGAGATGCTGGGCCGCACGCTGCTGAGCCTGCATAACCTCACCACCCTGTTGCGCTTCAGCGACGCCATGGCCCGGGCCATCGGCGAGGGTTGTTTTGCAGAGGATTTCGCTCCCTGGGATCCGGCCTCCCCGGCCGCCCACACGTGGTAAGTTCCAGCCACCGCGAAAAGGGCCAGATCGGCCCCAGGATCCATGGCTTTCCATCTGCTGGCCTCCCTGTCGGCTGCCGCCTCCCCCCAGCTTCTGGGTCAACTTCCAGAGGCTTATCAAGCCTTCGGTCCCCTGGTGGACATCCTGCCGATCATTCCGTTGTTCTTTCTTTTGCTTGCCTTCGTTTGGCAAGCCTCAGTTGGTTTTCGCTGAAAGCCTCAGCTTTGCTGAAAGGCTTAGCGTTTCTGGCTCAATACGGCCCAGGCGAACTGAGGCAACGACAACATGCGTCGCCAGCGAGCAGGCTCCTGAATCAGCCGATACAACCATTCAATCTGCAGGGCCCCCATCCATTGCGGGGCCCTTTTTTTCGTACCGGCCCAGACATCGAAACTGCCGCCGACCCCCATCCACAAACCCGTGCGGGGACGGGGACGTTCTTGGATCCAGACTTCCTGGCG
>JBBASD010000001.1:38854-45875 GCA_040399485.1 Cyanobium sp.
TGGCCTACCGCCGACAGCAAGCTTCGGCGCGCCGGGCCTACGAACTGGAGCAGCGGGTGCTGCAGCTGATGCGCGGGCTGCTCAACGCCATGATGCGCCAGGGCAGCAAGGTCGAACGGTTCAAAACCAGCCTTGATCCGCTTGATGCCCTGCACGCCAAATTCGATTCCAGCAGCGGCGAATCCGTGGTGGCCGATGATGGCTGGGGCCATCTGCAACTGGATGCCACGGCGGTCTTCCTGCTGCAGCTTGCCCAGCTGACGCGCTCAGGCTTGGTGGTGGTACGCAACCACCACGAGCGGGATTTCATTCAGAATCTGGTGTACTACGTGGCCCGGGCCTATCGGGTCGCCGACTACGGCATCTGGGAACGGGGCGACAAGGGCAACCATGGCCTGCCGGAGCGCAACGCCAGCTCGATTGGCATGGTCAAGGCGGCATTGGAAGCCCTGGAAAACCTCGATCTTTATGGCCCCCATGGCGATGGCAGCTGTTGTCTGATCATTCCCCAGGACGCCATCGTGCGGCTGCGGCGGGCCCTCAGCGGCCTGCTGCCGAGGGAGTCCGCCAGCAAGGAGGTGGACAGCGCCTGCCTTTCGATCATCGGCTACCCGGCCTGGGCCGTGGAAGATCCAGAGCTGGTGCGGCGGACCCGCGAAAAGATCCGACGCGAGCTGGGCGGGGCCTATGGCTACAAACGCTTCCGCCGTGACGGGCACCAGACCCTGATCGAGGACGTGACCCGCCTCCACTACGAGCGCGAGGAGCTGGCCCAGTTCGAGCACATCGAATGCGAGTGGCCGCTGTTTCTGGCCTATGAGCTGATCACCGCCTGCTGCGAGGAGCGTTGGGACGAAGCGCGCCAGTGGCGGCAGCGGCTCAGCGAACTGAGCGTGTCGGTTGATGGTGTGGACCTGCTGCCCGAGTTGTACCTGGTACCGGCCGCCGCGATCGCCGCCGAGCGGCGCAACCCCGGCAGCCAGGGCCGGGTGCCCAATGAAAACGTGCCCCTGCTCTGGACCCAGAGCCTCACCTGGCTGGCCGATCTGCTGTTGGCCGGCCTGATCCTGCCGGAGGACCTCGATCCGATCGGCCGCCGTTTCGGGGCTGGCCCCGGGGCCGACCGGGTGCTGGTGGCGCTGGTACCGGCTGATGACACCATCGCCACCATGCTGACGGCAGCGGACCTGCCGGTGCTGCGCGAACGGGCTGGGGCCGGTGAATTGATCCCAGCGGTGCGGATCACGTCGGCGCGGGAGCTGGCCCAACGGATGGCCAGCGTTGGCGCCAACCCGCGGCTGGGTCTGAGTGGCCATCCAGCGGTCCGCATGGAAACCATGGCGACGGCGCGGATCTACCACCACGAGGGGGAGGCGCTTGCCTTCCTGCCCAGCGTGCTGGATGACGACACCTTCTATTTGGTGGATGACGCCCACCAACTGGTCGACACGGTGCAGAGCGAACTGAGGCTGTTGCAACGCCACTGGCGCGGCAGCGGCTCACCGATTCTGCTGATTCCGGTGGCCCAGGCACCGTTTGAACGCAACCCGGAAGCCTTTTTCGAATTGGGCCGCCGGTTGCGCGAGGGACAGCTGGAGGGGGTGCCGGTGCGACTCGCCAGCCCCGAGGATCTTTGGGCCCAGGCCAGCTGGATCGATCTACCCCCCCACGCGGTCGCCGCCTGCAGCCTGTGGCCCCAGGGCCACACCCTGCTGCCAGCCAGCACCAACCAGCAGCCCCTGACGGCGCGCCAGGAACAGGAGTTGGAGGACATTCCGGTGGCCGCCCTGGTGACCCGTCTCTGGCAGAGCACCTCCTTGCCGGAGCAGGCCGAGGTGCTGGAGTTGCTGGGGCGCCGCCTGGGGCCCAATGCCCGCCTGCAGGGCCCCTTCGGCGGAGCAGCGGTGAGCCTGATGACCCTGCTGGAAGAGCTTTACCGCCGCGGCCTGGCCGAAGCCAACTGGAGTGTGGTGCGGCGGGTGGCGGGAGCCATGGGCCTGGTGCATCCCCAACTGGAAGATGCCCTTACGGACCTGCTGGTGCGGCAGAAGCAGGTGGTGGTCGGCCGCAACTACACCAGCGAGTCCCTGATCACCCAACCCCAAGGCAGCCGCACCATCGCCGCCATGATTCGCCGCTTCGGCGGTGAGGATGGAAGGGAATGGATGCTCCAGCAGGAGTTGCTGCTGGCCCTGGACGGCCTGGCCCGCCTCGAACCCAACCTGCTGAGTGGCAGCCTCACCCTGCAACTAGGCCAGCTGCTGCTGTTGCTCACCGGCGAGCTGGCGGCAGAAGCCAACCTCAACCCGATCGAGGCCTATGACCAGCTCTGCGGCGAAGCGCCCCATGTGATCCGGCGCCGGCTGCGGGCCGTGCTAGCCGATGTCGAACATGCCCGGGCCTCCTTGCAGCGCAAGGAACAACTGCACCTGCGGGGCCGGGTGCGTTGGGAGGTGCCCAACCCGCTGGACGAGTTGCCCAAGGGGGGCTGCTGGCTGCAGCACCGCATGCGACTAGGGGCCCTGCAAAGGGTGCCGCGGGACTTCTACGCCGGCATCTGGGACCTGCTGCACCATTGCCGCGGCATCGTCATCGGCGACAAGTTGGAGCGCCGCAACCGGCTCGAAAGTGCCCCCCTGCTCAGCGAGAAAACCCCCGGCGAGCGCAACTTCGCCGCCCTCGTCGATCACCTGCTCAGCAAGATTGAAGCCGCGGAGTACCGCCAGCTCTGCACCGAAACCCTGCTGACCCTGATGGCCTTCGTGGCCGCCAACCCCCAGGTGCAATTTGACGATGACCTGGCCATGGACGTTGTGATCGGCCATGCGGTGCGGGCGGGCTGGCAGGAACTGCATCCGTCGACCCCAGCGACGGAATACGGCCTGCACAAGGCCCAGGCATGGGAGCAGTTTTATCGCGCCTCCCCGGCCGCCTGTCGGCGTTGGCAGCTGCTGGCCCTGCAGCAGCTCACCGAGCCGGTGGCGGTCTGAGCGGCAAGGGGGGTCGAAGCGGAAAGTGGGTCTGGTATGCGGGGGTGAGTATGGATCGGCGCTAATCAGATCGGTTCGTTGAGGGCCATGCAGAGATTGGGCTGTTCGACGCACTGCTCAATCAGGTCGGCCAGCTGCAGGGCCCGGGAGGCCTGGAGGCCATCGACGGCGGGCTTTTCGACGCCCCGCACACACTGGAGAAAATGCTCCAGTTCGGCATAGAGGGGCTCGATCGAGGTGGTGCTCACCTCTTCAATGAAGCCGTCGTTGCGATACACGAGCTCGCCATGGTCAGCACTGACGGAACCATGGGAGCGGCGATGGATGCGCAGATTGTGGTTGAGGAAATCGGTTTCCATCAGGCTGCTGCGGCAGTGGGTGTAGAGCCTGCGGATCTTGCGATGGGCCATCTTGCTGGCCGTCAGGCTGGCGACCACGCCATTGGCAAAGGCCAAGGTGGCATTGACATAGTCAATCGGCCCATCACCACTGCGGCCGCCAGCTGCCGCCAGGCGCACCACTGGCGAGGCCGCCAACTCCAGCACCAGGTCAATGTCGTGAATCATCAGGTCAAGCACCACCGACACGTCATTGGCCCGGTCCGGGTGGGGGCTGTGGCGGCGGGCCTCGAGCACGACGATCTCTTCGCCACTGACCACCTTGAGCAGCTCGCGGAAGGCGGGGTTGAAGCGCTCAATGTGACCGACCTGCAACAGCTTGCCGGCCAGCTCCGCCGCCCGAATCAGATCGGCCGCCTCCTCCTGGGTGGCGGCGATCGGTTTTTCAATCAAGACGTGCAACCCAGCCTGGAGGGCCCCCAGGCCCACCTGGTGGTGCAGCAAGGTGGGCACCGCAATGCAGACGGCCTCCACCTGCCCCAGCAGGTCGCGGTAATCCGGATACCACTGGCAGTCGAATTTCTGAACCGCTAGCTGGCCGCGATCTTGATCGGGATCGGCCACCCCCACCAGCTCCGCATCCCGCAACAAGCTGAGCACCCGGGCATGGTGCCAGCCCATGTTGCCGATGCCGATGACCCCGACACGCACAGGGTTCATGGGCAGGGCAACGCAGTAAGGGCTGATTATCGGCGATGGCGTGGCACGGGCGGCTACCGCTTGGGGCTCAGCCATGCAGACGGGCCACCCAGAGACCGGCCAACTGCCAGGACGACCAGAGAAAAGCAGCCAGGATCAGCCAGTTGAGCCAGCTGGGCCGGCGGTTCTGCTGGGGCTCCATCAAACAGCCGTGGAGGGGACGACCCATCATGGCGTTTTGGGGCCAGAGACCTCAGACCTGGGAGACTCACAAGGAGACTTGGCAGGCCGTGCCGGCTGAAGCCTCAGGACAAAACAGCGAGGCCAGCCGAGGAACAGGTTGGATTCGGCCAAAAAAAAGCAAGACTGGCGTTTTTTGCCAGGCCTCGATATTCGTAAACATCATGTCAGGAATCTTGCCGCATCAAATCAAGTCTTTTGTTCCAAGGCTCTGGTTCTGTATTTTGTATCATAGCTAAGGTTTAATTCGGACGAGCATAAAACGCCGGGATCGTGCGGAGGGATTCAGAAAACCCTGGTCACGACAAGATTGATAAATCTATCCGGTGCTAGAGGTTAGCAAGCTCCAAAGGATTGCTATAGTTCAATGTCAATAGCTCTGCTTTCTTGATCATTTTGCTCAAGATCGATCAATCGCCTGACCTTCCGAAATGAAGAGAACCAATTATGTCCTCATTGACTACGAGAGTGTTCAACCCAGCCAACTTGAGCTGCTAAACAGAGATGACTTTGTCGCTTATGTATTTGTTGGCAAGACACAGACAAGATTGTCATTCGAGACTGTGTCTGCGATTCAAGACCTCGGCGAACGCGCAAAGTACATCAAAATTTCTGGTGCAGGACCAAATGCCCTTGATTTTCACATTGCGTTTTACATAGGACAAATTGGCGCAACCGATCCAGAAGCTTTTTTTCATATAATATCTAAGGACAAGGGTTTTGATTCACTAATTGAGCACTTAAGGGAGCGAAAGGTTTTTTCGGTCCGGAGCGAAACGATTGGAGAAATTCCGATTATTCGAGCATCTACGGCAAAGACCCCGAAAGAACGCATGGGGCTTGTTGTGGATCGATTAAAATCCGGGAATTCAAAACCTCGAACGCTAGCCACTCTGAGATCTGCAATTGACGCAATCCTTTATAAGCAGGTTGATGAGCCAGGCGTACAGACCGTAATTGACCAGATGATCAAGGCAGGATTCGTTATAGTGTCTGACGAGAAGGTCTCATTCAAGTTCACAAAGGATGCCTAACACCAAGATCCAACTCATCTCTCTCTATCGGTAGCTCTGTTTCGGCAATTACATCTAGTGGCAATGTGATTGCGATCGTTAAACCGCCTCTGCTTACCACCAATGTTATCGCCAGCCAGCTGCAGCCGGTGGCCAGCGCCACCTACCGCTTTCCTTATTCAGCTATCGCATAGCAAATTAGCAATCGTGGCTCAATCAATCCTTCCCCAGGTTCTCGCTTATCGCCAATCTCAGCTGCGCTCCTGGCGGTAGCGCCGTTCATCGACCGCCGCCCGCTCGGCATTCTCCCAGGGAAATACTATCCATTCCGCCGAGGAATACACCTCCAGCGCCTGCCACCAAAGCGGCTCGGCCTTGCTGATCCACACCAGCAGCGTTGCCCCCTCCAGATCCCGGTAAGGCGCCAGGGTGCGGCCGGTTTCGTACACGTCGTCCACCAGCAAGCAACCGGGCTGGGGTTCATTTAGCAGCGGCAGCTCCAGGCGGTGGCTCAAGGCCACGGCCAACACCAAGCCGCCGCGGGGGATGCCACAGATGGCGCTGATGGGCAGTCCGTCGCAGGTCTTGGCCATCTGCTCAACGGCCCGATCGAAGTCTTGCCAGCTGAGGTGGCGCATCGGCAGCAGGGACGGCTCCCCATCTTGGGGCTTGCCGATTGCAGTCGCGGCGCTTCCCACACCCCCATGGCAGAGTTTGTCTGCTTGATGTTCAAACGGTGGAGCCGCTGAGCCCAATCGAGCCCTTGGCCATTCATCGCACCGGTTGCCGCCAAATCAGCTGCCAAAGCAGCTTGCTGCTGGTGCTGGCTGCCATCGCCCAGCTATTGCTTTTGTTGCTGCAGCCCGTGGCCGCCGTGGCGGCGGACCCTTGCCCCGCCTCGATGGCGGCCATCCCCGGCGGCAGCTACCGCATCGGCGCCGGTGCCCAGCTGCCGGAGGAACAGCCGGTTCGCAACCTGCGGCTCAGCCCCTTTTGTATAGACCGAACGGAGGTCAGCAATGACCGTTTTGCGGCCTTCGTGGCAGCCACCGGCTATGTAACTGTGGCGGAACGCCCCCTTGCGGCCGACCAGTTCCCCGAGTTGGCTGCCAGCGAGCGTGCCCCGGGTTCGGTGGTGTTCAAGCCCCTTAGCGGCAGCGAGCCGATTGAGGAGCTCAGCTGGTGGCACTGGGTGCCAGGAGCCGACTGGCGCCATCCCGAGGGCCCCGGCAGCGACCTGATTGGGCGAGGCCAGCACCCGGTGGTACAGGTTTCCTATGAAGACGCCGAGGCCTTCGCCCGCTGGGCCGGTGGCTCCCTGCCCAGCGAAGCCCAGTGGGAATTCGCGGCCCGGGGGGGCCTCAAGGATCAGGTCTTTGCCTGGGGCAACACCTGGAACCACCGCAAAGCCAACACCTGGCAGGGCTCGTTTCCAAGCAGCAACACCGCCGAGGATGGCTATGCAGGCACGGCGCCAGTCGGTTCATTTCCTGCTAACGGTTACGGCTTGTTCGACATGACCGGCAACGTCTGGGAATGGACCCAGGATTGGTATGCCGTGGGCCACGGGCCCCTCGCCGCTGGCAACGATCCGATGGTCAACAGCGCAACAGCCACGGGCGATCCCCGTGATCCGGGCGTCGCCAAGCATGTGATCAAGGGGGGCTCGTTCCTCTGCTCGGCCAACTACTGCAGCCGCTACCGGCCGGCGGCCCGGGAGGCCCAGAGCCCCGACACCGGC
>JBBASD010000002.1:0-7852 GCA_040399485.1 Cyanobium sp.
CAGCTTTATCCAATTGAAGCCTGTGCCGCCGACGGCGAACAAAAGCGCAACATAACCATCCAATTTGAGCGCAGCACTCCAGAAGAAAACATCAATACCGCCGCAGAAGCCATTAACGAGTGGTTCTAAAGCGATGCTTGACGATTTGCATTGGCATTGGCATTGGCATTGTCATTGGCAAGCATTATTTGCAGGTTCGACCAGAAAGCATCGAAATCGATGGGCTCGGTCATATCTACATTTAGGACAAAGGTTTCTTCTTCTGCAGTAAAGGGTTGCTGAAACTGGAGCTGGTAGTTCAATACTGAAACATTGGCTTCAGAAGCATCCATACCCTGCCGTTGACGTTCTGCCAAGCGACGACGGGCCAGGGACGGGCTGACGCGGCAGGCCAGAGTTATCATCGAAATGCCACAACGCTGGGCAAGGGCAACCATCACTGCCCGCTGACTGGACATAAGGAAGGTGGCATCGACTACGGTGGTATAGCCGGCCACAAGAATGGCATCGGCGCAAGCAGGCAGTCGTTGCTCGTAGAGGTATTTGGTGACGGCCGGATCGTAGGCATCTAACCCCGGCTTGCCGGCCCAGCGCGGACCACCTGGGACCCCCCAACGGCCGAATAAGCGGCGACGCTCAACATCGGAGCGCAGGTGGATCCAACCAGCCCTGTCACAGATCTGTCGGGCCAGGTGGCTCTTGCCGCTACCGGAGACGCCATGACAGAGGAGCAGGGCCTGGGGCATCGTCCCTAGAGCCATGGCGCCTTTGGGGCTTGACCCTTGGGTCTTTGACCCTTGGGTCTTTGGCCCTCGGGTCTCTGACCCTTGGGGTGCCGCTGGTTCGCAGCTTTGGCGGGCCAGGGAGATGTAACCGGCCAACTGGGTCCGCAGCTGGCCGGTGGAGCCGGTGTCAGGGGAGGCTGGGGGTTGGAGCTGGGCAAGCCGCAGGGCTGTCACCTTGGCTCGCACCAGGGCGCGGTAGGTGAGATACCAGCGCCAAAGATGGAGCCCAGCGTAATCACCACCCCAAACCAACCAGCCGTTGAGCAAACGGGCCGCCAGGCGGGGCTGACCGACCTGCTCTAGGTCCATGACCAGAAAGGCCATGTCGCTGATCGGATCGATCCAGCGCAGGCTCTCATTGAATTCGAGGCAATCGAAAACAACAATTTCACCAGCCAGCAGGGCCATGTTGCCGAGGTGCAGATCCCCGTGGCACTCCCGCACCTGACCAGCAGCGAGACGCCGCTGGAAGAACGGTGTGAGCTGTGCGGCCGTCGTTTCGGTCCATCGGCGCAGGGGACCTAGCTCGGCCTTGGTGGCGGATTCCTCCAGCACCTGCAGATTGGCGAGGGCCGGGGAAATGACCATGGCCGCCGAGCCATAGGTTCCCCCTGCCGGAGCCACGGCGGCGGCGTCATGGAAGAGCGCCAGACGCTGGGCCAGGGCATCGATGGCTGAGTCTGCCAATCCTTGGCGTTGCAGCACCAGGGGAAGCAGGGCCTCTTGGTCGAATTGAAGCATCTGCACAGCCGCCTCAATAACCGCTCCAGGTCCATGGAATCGGGCCTGATCCGGCGGGCCATGGATATCTCGCACACCTAGATAGAGATCAGGGGCCAGACGGCGATTGAGCCTGACTTCCTCGATGCAGTCCTGGCGGCGTAGGGCGGCGGTGCTGAAATCAACGAAACCGAGTTGCACCGGCTTGCGCAGTTTGTAGGCAAATGAGCCCGTCAAAAAGATCCAGGAAATATGGGTTTCCAACAGTTGCACCTGCTGCACCGGGTGGTCGTAGGCGGACGGTTTGAGCAGGGCGGCGATCAGGGGTTCCATCAGGGGCGGGCGGCGGCTTGGGCCATCACCTGAAGCGGGGTCCGTCGCCACCATCCCGCAAGCTCTGCAACCATTGCAAGCTGGGATCTCCCTCAAACTCCGGCGGTAGCGGCTGGCGGTCAAAGGTTGGTGGGACCCGGCGCTTCCCCCTGGGCCCTGGTCCCTTGGAGGGAGAATTCGGGGCCAGGGCCCGCATCCAGCGGCTCAGGCCCGCACCTAGAAGCACCAGGGCCAACAGGGCGATCAGGGCGACGGCCAGGACCCCGGCCAACTGCAGCAAGCCCAGGCCAATATGGGTTAATCCCTTGATGAGATTGGCGATGGCGGTGCTCACCAGCAGCACCGTATCCAGGCGGGAAGGCAACCGCAGCAGGGCCAAGAGCAGGGCGATGCCAGCACTCACAAGCAGCAACCCCATCAGCACCTGACGGAGGCGGCCGAAACGCCGCCTCCGTGCCGGTCGCGAACCGTGGTTAGGCGTACCCAACGAGGGATTGGGTAGGTGCAGGTTCCGGGAGCTACGGGGCAGGGACATGGCTGGGCGGAGGAACGCAGGCCTTCAATGCACGCAGGCCTTCAATGCTCCAACAGATGACCGGCCCCACGCATCCAACGCTCGAATTCCATCAGCACCAACTCATTGGGGCAATCGATCAGGGAAAGGTCGTGGACAGTGCAATCGCCCTGGCCGCCGTGATGAAGCGAAAGATGGAAACGGTCGCCGCTGAGGCCACAGACCTCTGGATCACTGCGGACGACCACATCAAGATTGGCCCCTAGCCGGGTGACGCGGCGGCGCAGTTCTGACCAACTCATCACCACAGCTGCAGCTCCCAGGATTAATTCAGGGTAGGAGCAAGCACTCCGAAGGCCTGGAGGCCCGGATCAGGGGCGACTCGCAGGGCCCGAGGAGGGAGCGGGAGCAACGGGGGAGGTGGCGGCAGGAGCAACGAGCGGGCTGATCCCCGTTGGGGGCTGGGAGGGAGCGGCGCTGGTCCGGGGAACAGGATCGGTTGGATCGAGAGCGGCGGCGGGCATGGGGGCGGCGGAACGGTCTGGATTCAGTCCAGTGGGGCCGGGCGCGGTAGTGGCAGCGCTGCTTGCTGCCCGCTGGGGAGCTGGCGCCGGCAGAGGAGCCAGGGAGGAGAGTCCCGCCGTGAGGGCGAGGGCCGCCAGGCCGCCCACCGGTGCGGCCAATCGCTGTGCCAAGGGTTCGGCCTGACGCAGTTCGCGGCGGCGCAGTGGTTGAGCCAGTGGTTTGGGCAGGGGTGGCTGCAGATGCAGACGGGGATCGAGGCGCAGGCTGTCGAGGACCCGGACCAGATCAGCCAGCTCGGCGTCGTCGAGGTGCACCTCCAGGGAGCCAACACCGGACTGACCACTGCGCAGCACCAAGAGATGCTGACCAGGACCCTCAGGTGCAATCTCGACCGGCTGGGTAGGCGTTCCAAAGGGGCGAGCAAGCCCACTCATCAAGTACCGGGCGTAGGGCAAAACCACGTTGATCAGAGCCACCAAGTGCTCAAGCCGACCCTCCAACTGGGGGCGTCCAGCCCAATCCAGGGTCCAGCTCGTGATGATCCCCAAAGTATTATGGGAATGGCCAGCAGAAACATCTGGAAAGCCTTCCAGGTTTAAGCGACAGCTTTGCTGGGAGTAGGCAAGGGTTTGTTTCATCAGAAGTTGTTATCAGGCCACCCCATCGATCAGGCAGGCCCGCAGCCGCTCAAAGCCGCCGGGACCAGCGCCAAGGGCCAGGGCTTGAACCAAAGCACGCCGCTGGCGATGGCCGCTCTCAGGATCTAGGAGGGTCTTGACACTGCTGCGGCGGGGATTCATGCGCTCACGCAGGAGATCGGAGAAACGGGATTGAAATAGCTGCCAGCGCTGCTCCATGACCTCAGGAGGCTCAGCCGTGGATAGCAGTCCCCGCAACATGGGGTAAAGACGATCGGCCATGGTGCAGAGAATCTGAATTAGGGCATCTGTCTCCTTGGTTTCCAGGGAACCGCGTCGGCAAGCTCGACGCAAAGGATTATGGCAGCGGCGCTTCCACAACTCCACCCGATTGGGAAAGAGCTCGGCGTAGCCGAGTTGCTGGCTCATCCAAACCATTGCCTCACCGCCATTGAAATCGAGGGCCTCGGTGCATAGCAGCATCAGGTCAAGACGCTCGATGCCCCGGCGGGAAAGGGGGCGTGAAGGGGGGGATTCGATGAATGCCTGGCTCATGGCTGCGATGATGCCAGCGCCGACGGCCGTTCGTCACCGCCGACCGCCGGCTTGCCCCCCGTCCTCTTGAGATGACCAGCAGCCCCGCCAGCCCCGATCTGCGCCGCTGGATTCGCGACATCCCTGATTTTCCCAAGCCCGGCATACTGTTCCGGGACCTCACACCTTTAATGCGCGACCCTGCCGGCTGGCGTGAAACCGTGCGCCAACTGGCCGAAATCACCGAGCGACTCAAACCCGACCTGATTGTGGGGATTGAATCGCGGGGATTCATCGTGGGCACCAGCCTGGCTACGGCCCTAGGCCTGGGGTTCGTGCCCGTGCGCAAGCCCGGCAAACTACCGGGCGAGGTGCACGGGGTGGACTACGACCTGGAATATGGCAGCGATCGTCTGGAAATCCACGCCGACGGCTTTGAGGATTCCCCCCGGATCCTGATCGTCGATGATCTGCTGGCCACCGGTGGCACCGCCGAAGCCTGCGGTCAGCTAGTGGATTTAGCTGGTGGTGAGATCGTTGGCTTTGCTTTCGTCGTCGAACTGGCCGACCTGGGAGGTCGTCAACGCCTTCCTGTTGGAGTGGCTGTGGAATCCCTAGTCACCTATTGAGTCCCCAGCTCAGGTCTGCTGGTCCTGCCAGTCCAAGACCTGTTCGAATTGCTCCAGGCTGATCAGGCCGAAGCGCCAAAGCACCACCGGCAGTGGCGCTTGCTCGACCTCAGAGTGGCGGATTCCCATGGCGAGCGCGCTTTCACTGAGGCCCAGTTGGTGCCTCAGGAAACGCAACAACGCCTGGGCCGGCGGCGGCTGGGGGGAGCTGCTAATCACCATGGCTCCCCAGGGCTCGAGAAGGCCGGCACTCCCCCAGCGGTGTCGTCGTCAGGAACGCATGTGCGAAAAGGGGCAGGCCAAGGCCCCAGGGTCATGGGAACGAGGGCCAGCCTGCGCAGGCTGGCGGAATGCCGCAGACCGGTCAAGGCCAGGGCCCGCAGGGGCAGTAGCAGGAGCTGACGATTCGAGAACAGCCGAACCAGGAGATCGGTGAGCGCAAGGGTGAGCAGCACATCGGGCCAGCGACGCCGGCCGTAGGCAGCCCCGAGGCGGTGTGGAGCCAGGCGGCCGGCACTGGCTTTCTCTGCCAGGTCCATCAACGTCTGAACATCACGCCAACCCAGGTTGAGGCCCTGCCCCCCCACCGGATGGCAGCGATGGGCGCTGTCTCCCACCAGAATGGTGCTGCCCCGGTGCAGACGCTGGGCCAACTGCAGGGCCACCGGAAAGGAGCGGGGCCGATCGAAAAGAACCTCCGGCTGCAGAAGCTCCGGCAGGGGCCCTGCCAGGGCATCGAGAAAGGCCGTATCGCTGAGTGTCTCCAGCTGGCGACAGCGCCAGGCCGGTGCACTCCAAACCAATTGATGACGACCCGATCCCATGGGCAGCACTGCGAAAGGTCCTTCGGGGCGCAGAATCTCCCATGCTTGACCCTTCGCTGCCCCCCGCAGGCCCACCTGGGCCGTAAGACAAGCCTGAGCATAGGAATGGTGCCATTTGCCAATCCCCTGTTGAAGCCGGCTGGGTGAATCGGCCCCATCCGCTGCCACCACCAGATCGAAGACGGTCCCCTGGCCGGGGGGGGAGGGTGCGGTTGCCCTTGCGCCCAAGACCACCGCGATGGCTGGGTTGGCCTCAAGCCGCTCAAGCAACAGGGCCATCAGCGGGCCATGGCTGCCGATCCAACCAACGGCCGCAGCTAGGGATCCGAGGTCGGTTGAACGGAAGTCGACCGAACGGCCTAGAGCCCCATCGACAAGATGGAGCTGGGAAAATCCGCTGAGATGGGGTGCCAAGGCCTCCCAAAGGCCAAGACGCTGCAGCAAGCGTCGGCTGGAATGGGTGAAAGCATAGGCCCGTTGAATCTCTAAATGGCGCTGCTTGGCAATGGGATCGAAGAGCTCAACACGCCAGCCAGCCGCCGCCAAAGCCAGGGCAGCCAGGGCACCGGTGGGTCCGGCCCCATTCACCCTGGCTAACAATCTGGCCACCATGGCAAAACTCAGAAAAACCAATAAAAAAGCGCACCCGTTGAAGGCGCGCCTGAGAAGGCTAGTGGACTTGGATAAATCGCAAGGCGATCAACCCAGCCCTAACAAACCACGGGTGAAAGCCTCGCCACCCAGGGCAAATTCAGTTGCTAAAAGGGCGATGAAACCGAGCATGGCCATGCGGCCATTGAGCTTCTCTGCCCGTTCATGGAAACCCCAGCCGTTTTCGACGGCCACGACTTCCATGCGGGGCTCGGCGGCAAAAGCGTTGAGACGACCACCATCTTCAGTGGTGACGGTGGCGCCGCGGATGACGGGGGTTGCGGAGGAGGCCATGGGCCGATTCCTTGCGAAGTGTTACGAAGACTGTAACACAATGTTGCGTAGCGATGGAGCGCCTGGTTCAACGCAGGCGGCGCAGGCAAAGCTCCTCGAACGCCGACCGCAATAGGTAGGGGTATTCGCCGACCCAGAGCTTGGGCTGGGGCAACCAGGCATCACTCAAGGCCCCCACCCTGGAAAAATCGCGGCGATCACTCAAAACCACCAGCCTGACCACCATGCCGCGGCGGATCGCTTGGTGGGCCTTCTCCATCGGAAAGCGCAACCGGCCCAGGTAGCCATCCTCGTCTTCCAAGTCCAGGCAAAGCCAGGTACGGCGATTTTCGACCATCTCCAGGCGTCCGCTCTGGTCGGATTGCTCGCGCCGATCTTCCACCACCTCCCGAGTGAAAAGATCCCCGATCTCCCCTTCAAACAGCGCCGCAGAGGGATATCGGCGCAGGACAGCGTTTCGCCGACCCGCCTCCAGGATCGGCCCCCACAGGAGGTAAAGACCCAGGACGACGCCGATCACCAGAAACACCGGGCCCAGGGAGCTTGAGAACAACAGGGTCTGACTGATCAAAAGGGCAATCACAGCGCCGATGGTGGAAATCAGAACCCGTTGCAGCAATTGCCGCGGTTCGCGACTGCAGGCGTTGAACTGGGGACCAGTGGCCACCGCCGGAATCAGGCGGCTCAATTGGTCTGGGTTGAGGGGAATCAGCATCTGGGGCAGAGTCCGCCGGTGGCGGTCAGGGCATCAAAGCAGCCGTTCGAGGCCATAGACCAACGTTGGCAGGGAGCGGACGCGTCGCAAACAAAGGAGCACCCCAGGCATGTAAGCGCTGCGGTCGATCGTGTCGTGGCGCAGGGTATATGTCTCTCCAGGGGCCCCGAACATGACCTCCTGATGGGCCACCAAACCGGGCAAGCGCAGTGAATGCAGCCGCAGGCCACTGGGACGCAGGCCCCCGCGACTGCCCACCAGGGTCTCATGCTCTTGCACTTGGGGCGCATTGAAGGACTTGCCCAGGTCCTCCATTAACTCTGCAGTTTTGATGCAGGTACCGCTGGGGGCATCCGCCTTGCGGTTGTGGTGCAGCTCCGTGAGTTCGGCGAAGTCATAGAAACGGGCGGCGGCGGCGGCCGCCTGCTGCAAGAGCACCATGCCCACCGAAAAATTGGGGATAACCGCTCCACCGATCCCAGCCTTGGCCGCAAACTCCACCAAATCGGCCAGCTGTTGAGGAACCAGGCCCGTGGTGCCGATCACCGGATGCACCCCGTAGGCAATCGAAGCCCGCGTGTGCTCAAAGACCACTCTGGGGTGTGTGAAGTCCACGAGCACAGCGGCTCCTTCTGGCCCGTGCTGCCGCACGGCTTGGCTGGCCTGACAAAGGCAGCCTTCGAAATCGGC
>JBBASD010000002.1:7952-45227 GCA_040399485.1 Cyanobium sp.
AGCCATGGGCTCCGTAGGCTGCTTAACATTGCTCAACCGAAGGCCGCATGTTTACCCAGGTCCGCTCCGCCAACCGCCGAGTCAGCCCTGAACATGGCGATCATCGAGCCCTGATGAGGGCTGTCTACGTGGTGCTTGAGCCCCAGTATCAAAACGCCCTGACCACTGCAGCCACCAGCATCAACGAGCAAAACAGTGGCCTGGCGGTTGAGCTGAACGGCTACCTGATTGAAGAGCTGCGAGATCCAGAAAATTATCAACAGTTTTGTGAAGATGTCGCCAATGCCGATGTCTTCATTGCCTCTTTGATTTTCATCGAAGATCTGGCTCAGAAGGTGGTCGAAGCCGTTGCGCCACACCGTGATCATCTCAAAGCTGCCGTGGTGTTTCCCTCAATGCCTGAGGTGATGCGCCTCAACAAGCTCGGCACCTTTTCGATGGCCCAGCTGGGCCAAAGCAAGAGTGCTATTGCCCAGTTCATGAAGAAGCGCAAGGAGAAAGGAGGTAGTGCTGGGTTCCAGGACGCGATGCTCAAGCTGCTGAACACCTTGCCCACAGTCCTGAAATATCTGCCGGTGGAAAAGGCCCAAGACGCCCGCTCCTTCATGCTCAGCTTCCAATACTGGCTCGGGGGAACACCCGACAATCTGCGTAACTTTCTGTTGATGCTGGCTGATAAGTACGTATTCCCCCGTGGGGAAGATGGCCGTCCCCAACTTGATGTGGCCGAACCAGTGGTCTTTCCCGATCTGGGCCTTTGGCATCCCCTGGCTCCGGGCATGTTTGAGGACCTCAAGGAATACCTCAACTGGAACACCAGTCGTAGCGACCTTAGTGAAAAGGCCAAGCGTGGGCCCGTCATTGGTCTGGTGCTGCAACGCAGCCACATCGTCACCGGTGATGAAGCCCATTACGTGGCCGTGATTCAAGAATTGGAATACCGCGGCGCAACCGTTATCCCGGTTTTTTGCGGTGGCCTTGATTTCAGCAAGCCGGTAAACGCCTTCTTTTACGACCCCCTCAACCCCGAAACCCCTTTGGTAGATGGGGTAGTCAGCCTCACGGGCTTTGCTCTGGTGGGGGGTCCGGCCCGCCAGGACCACCCCAAGGCGATCGAAGCCCTCAGCCGGCTCAACAGGCCTTACATGGTCGCCCTGCCCCTGGTATTTCAGACCACTCAGGAATGGGAAGAGAGCGACCTGGGATTACATCCTGTGCAAGTAGCCCTGCAAATCGCCATTCCCGAGCTGGACGGCGCCATCGAACCGATTGTGCTTTCGGGCCGCGATGACGCCACCGGCAAGGCCCATACCCTGCAAGATCGGGTGGAAGCAATAGCGGAACGCTCAATTCGCTGGGCCTCGCTGCGCATCAAACCCCGCGCCGCCAAAAAGTTAGCGATCACAGTCTTCAGCTTTCCACCAGATAAGGGGAACGTTGGAACAGCCGCCTACCTGGACGTTTTTGGTTCGATCTACCGGGTACTCGAAGAAATGAAGGCCAAGGGCTACGACGTTCAGGACATGCCTTCCAGCCCGAAGGCCCTGATGAATGCGGTGCTCCAAGATCCGGAAGCCCTGGCAGGGGCCCCGGAACTGGCCATCGCCCATCGCATGAGCGTGGCCGAGTACGAGCGTCTAACTCCCTACTCAAGCCGTCTCGAAGAGAACTGGGGCAAGCCACCCGGCAATCTCAACTCGGACGGCACCAATCTTTTGATCTATGGACGACACTTCGGCAACGTATTTGTAGGCGTTCAGCCCACCTTTGGCTACGAAGGTGATCCGATGCGATTGCTTTATTCCCGCAGTGCCAGTCCACACCATGGCTTTGCGGCCTATTACACCTATTTAGAAAAAGTCTGGCAAGCCGACGCCGTTCTCCATTTCGGCACCCACGGCTCTCTTGAGTTCATGCCCGGTAAGCAAATGGGCATGAGCGAAACCTGCTATCCCGACTCCCTGATCGGCTCTCTCCCCAACCTTTATTACTACGCCGCCAACAATCCTTCCGAGGCCACCATCGCCAAACGGCGGGGCTACGCCGCAACGATCAGTTATCTGACCCCGCCCGCCGAAAATGCTGGTCTCTATAAAGGCCTTAAAGAATTGGGGGAACTGGTGGGCTCCTACCAACAGCTACGGGAAAGTTCCCGTGGAGTTCAGATCGTCAACGCGATCATTGAAACAGCCCGCCAATGCAACCTTGATAAGGATGTCGACCTGCCGGCAGTCGACGGCTCCGAACTGAGCCAGGACGAGCGCGATGGCGTAGTCGGCTCGGTATACCGTCAGTTGATGGAAATCGAGAGCAGGTTGTTACCATGCGGACTGCACACCATCGGCAAACCGCCCACCGCCGAGGAAGCGATCGCCACGCTGGTGAGCATCGCCGCCCTTGATCGCGAAGATGAAGAACTACGTTCGTTGCCGGGCCTGTTAGCCGAAGCCAGGGGACGCACGATCGCTGATATCTACAAGGGTAACGACAACGGCATCCTGGCAGATGTCGAACTCAACCGCACCATCACCGAAACCTGCCGCATAGCGGTTGGGGCCATGGTGCGCCAAGTGACCGGCCAAGATGGGCGTGTCAACTTGCGGCGTAATTTCGGCTGGTTCTTCGACCTATTCGAGCGCTTTGGTTTCAAGCTGCCCAGTCCCTGGCTGGCGGCCTGCCGTAACGCCGGCTTCGGCGAAGTCAACCAGATTGAATTGGACAAACAATTCGCCTATCTGCGTTTTTGCCTTGAGCAGATTTGCGCAGATATGGAAATGGAGAGCCTGCTGAAGGCTCTCGACGGAGAATACGTTTTACCCGGACCTGGGGGCGATCCGATCCGCAACCCTGGTGTACTGCCCAGTGGCAAAAATATTCACGCCCTAGACCCCCAATCCATTCCAACCAGGGCCGCAATTGCCTCGGCCAAGGTGGTTGTGGACAGGTTGATCGAGCGACAAAAGGCAGAACAGGGCACCTGGCCTGAAACCATTGCCTGCGTGCTATGGGGTACGGATAACATCAAGACCTATGGGGAGTCCCTGGCCCAGATCCTCTGGTTCATCGGTGTGCGACCCATGAGCGATTCCCTGGGTCGGGTTAATAAACTTGAGCTCATTCCCTTAGAAGAATTGGGTCGCCCCCGTATCGATGTGGTGGTGAATTGTAGTGGTGTCTTCCGAGATCTATTTATCAACCAGATGGCCCTGATCGACCAAGGCGTTAAAATGGCAGCGGAGGCCGATGAGCCCCTGGCAATGAACTTTGTGCGCAAGCACAGTCAGGATCAAGCTGCTGAACAAGGTATCTCCTTGCGGGAAGCTGCTACACGGGTCTTTTCGAATGCGAGCGGCAGCTACAGTTCCAATGTTAATCTGGCCGTCGAAAATAGCACATGGGAAGAGGAAGGTGAATTGCAAGAGATGTATTTATCGCGCAAAACCTTCGCTTTTAATGCTGACAATCCTGGCGAAATGAATCAAAATCGAGACGTGTTCGAATCCGCTATGAAAACTGCCGATGTCACCTTCCAAAACCTCGATTCAGCAGAAATCTCTCTCACAGATGTCAGCCACTACTTTGATTCCGATCCCACCAAATTGATTGCTGGTTTACGGGATGATGGCAAGGCACCGACCAGCTACATCGCTGACACCACAACTGCGAACGCCCAAGTGCGCTCTTTGAGTGAGACCATCCGCCTTGATTCCCGCACAAAGCTCCTCAATCCCAAATGGTATGAAGGAATGCTCAATTCGGGTTATGAAGGGGTTCGAGAAGTAGCCAAGAGGCTCAACTTCACTCTGGGCTGGAGTGCAACAAGTGGCGCTGTGGACAACTTTGTTTATGAAGAAGCCAATGATACTTTTATTAACGACCCCGAAATGCGCCAGCGGCTGATGGATCTCAACCCCCACAGCTTCCGTCGAATTGTTAGCACCCTGCTTGAAGTCAATGGTCGCGGCTACTGGGAGACAAGCGCAGAAAACATCGCCCAGCTTCAGGATATTTACCAGGAGATCGAAGATCGAATCGAAGGAGTTAAAAACTAAATCAAATTCTTGATTTTTCCATCTATAGCACCACTTGGTGCCCACCCGCCGACTCGCGAGCGGCGTCGCAACAACGCTGGCTGGCTGCCGCCTCCGCCAGCCCCGGCACCATCGGACGCCCCTCCCTGATTGCCGCCGCCCAACTGCCAATCAGCCGCCGCACCGGCGCAATCCGCCCATCACTCCAGGTGTGGGGAAAAGCCAGGGCCGGATCCGCGATGAGTTCCGTAAGCCCCGGTTCCCCAGGGTGCCCTCGCCACAGCCGGAAACCATGGACATAGTCCGCTTGGTTGGGAGAACCCAGCACAAAGGTGGCATCACTGCCATGGAGTTCAAGCCAGCAGCCGCGTCCGTGGCGGGCCACCGAGGCCAGGCTGAGCTGGGCTGGCACCCTTCGGCCCCAACCATCTTCCAATAGGAGCTGCACCAGGGCGATGTCCTCGGCGTCCACGGTGGCCATGGGGCCACCTTCTCCCAGGGGACGCTCGCCAATCGCCGTACTTAGGCAGGCCTGGAGGCAACGGCTTGGGCCCACCAGCCAATGCAACATGTCAAAAGCATGGGTGCCAAGGGCCCCCAGCACGCCGCCGCCGGCTGCCGTTTGGGAATACCAGCTCCAAGGGCGGCCGGCGTCGGCCCGACTGGCCATCAGCCAGTCGAGCTTGACAAGCCAGGGTTCGCCAAGGGCCCCTTCGGCCAACAGGGTTGCCAATTGCTGGAATAAAGGCACGGCTCGATATTCAAAATCCACAGCCACCGCACAGCCCTGTTGCAAGGCCAACTTTTGCAGGGCCACCACCTGGTCGCTGTGGAGGGCCACCGGCTTTTCGAGCAGCAAATGTTTGCCGGCCCGCAGCGCCGCTTGGGCCAGGGCAAAACGGGCGGCGGGCGGCGTGGCGATCACCACCGCATCTAGGGCGGGATCAGCCAGCATCGTCTCAAAATCAGTAAAACCAGGCAGGTCCGCTCCAGGGCAAACCGCATCAAGCCTCTCCTGGCGAGGATGCCAAAGGGCCACAGGCTCGGTGGCAGGGCAATCGCGCAGGGCCGGCAGATGGACGGCTGCACCAAATCCCAACCCGGCAACGGCAACCCGCAGGGGCCCGTTGGCAAGGAGCTCAGCCACGGGAGCCCTCCTGGGGCTGGAGCAGGTTGGCCCCGGCGGCGCACACCTCGTTTATGAGTCGTCGCACCAAATCATCGGGCCCGGCCGGCTGCCAGGGGGAACCCCAGCGGGGCAAACCGTTGACCGCTAAGTCCCGGTAAAGAGCCTGTTCACAGTCCAGCTCCATCACGTAAAGGCTCCCAGGGGCCTGGCGGGGGGATTGGGGACCAGGGTCTGGGCCATTTGTGGGTTGTGCAATAGCCCCTGCCGAGGGAGCGGCGGCGTCAGGGGCAGGGGTCGGGGCGGGCTGGAAGCGACTCAAAACAGTCAAATGTCCCTGGCGTGAAAGACGCAGGCTGCCAGAATCCCACCACTGGCGACCCTCGGTGCTGGCGGGCAGCTCCTGCCAGGTCACTGGACCGGCCCAGCCGGGCCTAACCGGACTGAGCACCAAGGCCCCTGGCAGCAGCAGCAGGCCCACCAACAGCCAAGCAGCAGCCATAGCAGTAAGCCGTCGCAACCCAGTCCAAAGTTGAGGAATCACAGGGTCACAGGCACGGACTGGCGCACCACCCCGTGCAATTCGAGCAGCACAGCCAGGGTGGACCTCAGCTCGGTGCGGGGAACGATGGCATCGACAAAACCATGATCCTGCAGGTACTCGGCCGTCTGGAATCCCTCAGGTAACTTTTCCCTGAGGGTCTGTTCAATTACACGCCGGCCCGCAAAACCAATCAGGGCCTTAGGTTCGGCCAAAATGAGGTCGCCCAGCATGGCAAAGCTGGCAGTAACCCCACCTGTGGTTGGATGGGTGAGCAAGGGAAGATAGAGAAGTTTGGCCTGCCGGTGGTGCTGCAGGGCACCGGAAATTTTCGCCATCTGCATGAGGCTGAGCATGCCTTCTTGCATGCGGGCGCCACCGGAGGCACAAACAATCATCAAGGGATAGCGGCGAACCGTGGCCTCTTCCACCAGCCGCGTGAGCTTTTCGCCCACGACAGACCCCATCGAACCGCCCATGAAGCGGAAATCCATCACTCCCAGGGCCAAGGGCAATCCCTGCAGCCGGCACAACCCTGTTACCACGGCATCCCGCAACCCCGTAGCTGCCTGGGCGTCGCGCAGGCGATCGGTGTAGCTGCGACGATCCTTGAAGGCCAGGGGATCGGTGGGGGACATCTCAACGTCCAGGGGCTCGAAACTGCCCTCGTCGGCCAGTAACCGGATGCGCTCGGCACTGTCAATGCGGTTGTGGTAACCGCAGGCCTTGCAGACGCTGGCATGGGCGATCAGGTCCTTGCGGTAGACCACCTCCCCGCATTCGGGACATTTGCTCCAAAGGCCATCGCCCTCATCACTTTCAGGAACCTGGTTAGGCCGCACCGCCGGAGCGTTCTTGCGGCGATCAGCGAACCAGTCGAATAGCGACATCGGGAGGGTAATGGACTGGGAGGGGACCACCCCCCATTTAAGAACCTGGAGCTACCGCTTCAAGGTCGCGGCAGCAGAAGATCCAGCCAGAAGCGGGATCCAGCCCACCAAACCGCCAGGGTGCCGGCGGCCAGGAACGGGCCAAAGGCCAAGGCCTGGCCCCGCCGCAGCCGGCCCGTCAACCGCCCGATCAAGCCGATCAGACCACCGGAAATCACCGCCAAAGCCACCGCCAATCCAAGCCCCAACGGCCCCAACCAGGCACCCATCAGGGCCGCCAGCTTGGCGTCACCCAATCCCAATGCCGGTTTGCCGAAGGCGCGTGCGGCCAAGGCGCTGCAGAGCTCGAAACCCAAAAGCCCCATGGCCGCCGCCAGAAGATGGGAAAAAAGCAACGAGCGGCCGATCGTCGGACCCTGCTGGAAACCGAGGAGGGCCGTCACGGCCAAGCCGGTGACAAGCCCCCAGCGACAAAGTGGTTCGGGCAACCAGAGGCTGTCGAGATCGATCAGCACCAGCGGAATCAGCCAACTCACCAAGACCCAGCCGGCCAGCAACAGCATCAAGGAATCCGGGGCAGGACCCATGGCCGCTGGTTGGGCCACCAGGGTGATAACCCACAGCAGGGCGCAGGCCGATTCCACCAACGGATACCGCCTGGAAATGGGGGCCTTGCAATACCGACAGCGACCTCGTAACCACAGCCAAGAGAGAACCGGCACGTTGTCCCACCAGGCCAAGGTGGTGCCGCAGCGGGGGCAGTGGCTGGAGGGCCAGAGGATGGATTCCTGGCGCGGTAATCGCCAAGTGACCACATTGAGAAAACTTCCAACTGCCGCCCCCAACAGGGCAGTGATCAGGGCAGGGGCCAGCGGCATCAATGGGGCCATGGCGGTTAGCTGGTCCAACGGGGTGTGCCGCCCCGGGGGGAGCGGGAACGGGTTTGGGTCCGAACCCGCAACCATTCAATGGGCACGAACTGTTCTTGCGGCAGCAGCACCGGTAGATCAAATACCACCCGGCCTTGGCGACTTTCAGCCACCATGACGACCCCGGCTGGTTCAACGCCCGCAGGGCCACTGGAAAGAAAGGCGTGATAAACCTGGCGAGCCGAGCCCAACAGTTCGCGACTATTGATGCGATCCAGTCTGAGGGGAGTCACAGCCCAAGGGACCGCGCTCAGCTCGGCGTTGCGATCTGCCTGGCGACCAGCCGTCTGATTCCCATCCAGCGATCGAGCCGGGCCGATCAGAAAAGAGGGAGAAAGAGGAGAGCCAGGTTGACCGGAGGCTGAATTGGCAGATGGGGAGATGATAGGTGGACGGTGACCGTTGATCACCCGACCTTGGCCGCAAGTGTAGGTGCGAAAGGTTCGCTCTGGCGACTATTTAGCAGCGATCTTCTTTTCCTCAAGCATGCGATGGATGATCGGAGTCAGGATGATCTCCATGGCAAAACCCATCTTGCCGCCGTTGACAACGAGGCTTGTGGGGCTCGACATGAATGAGTCGTGGATCATGCGGAGCAGGTACTGGAAATCAATGCCCCACTTCTCGCGAGCTCCGCGACGGAAGTGAATGATCACAAAACTTTCGTCCGGCGTGGGAATGCTGCGGCAGATGAAAGGGTTTGAGGTATCGACCGTCGGCACCCGCTGAAAGTTGATGTCGGTACGGCTGAATTGGGGTGTGATGTGATTGATGTAGTCGGGCATCCGCCGCAAAATGGTGTCCACGATCGCTTCAGCCGAATAGCCGCGCTCGGCATTGTCCCGCTGGATCTTCTGGATCCACTCCAGGTTGGCGATCGGTACCACCCCCACCAGGAGATCGGCATAACGGGCCACGTCATAGCCGTCGCCGACGACTCCGCCGTGCAGCCCCTCGTAAAACAGCAGGTCGGTCTGATCTGGAATCGACTCCCAGGGAGTGAATTGGCCCGGTTCCAGGTTGGTACCAAGACGGGCGTTGTGATCGCTAGCCTCCTCTACGGAGTGAAGGTAGTAGCGCTTCTGCCCACCGCCGGTTTCGCCGTAGACCCGAAATAATTCTTCGAGCTTGTCAAAAAGGTTGGCCTCGGGTCCGAAATGGGAGAAGTTCTCACCGGATTGCAACGCCCTTTGCATGGCCTCCTTCATGGGGCCCCGCTCGTAGCGGTGGTAGCTGTCACCTTCCACCACCGCAGGATGCAAGCCTTCGCGGGTGAAGATGTGTTCGAAGGCCCGTTTCACGGTGCTTGTTCCGGCTCCGGAGGACCCGGTGACGGCGACGACCGGATGACGCTTCGACATCGACGCTCAGGGGGTAGAGACGACAGCGAGTTTCGCAGATCGTCGGCCCCACTCTGGCAATTTCCTCAGGTCTCGTTAGCCGCCAGAGCCTCCAGCAGCCGGTCCCCCATGGCGCGACAGCCCAAGGCCGTGGCGGGATCTGACGCCAGATCACCGGTGCGAGCGCCGGCCGTCAGCACCCGATCCACCGCTGCTTCCAGGTCGTCTGCCGCCGCCCCCTGCTGGAGGCCCAAGCGCAACATCATGGCGGCTGAAAGAACCATGGCCAGCGGGTTGGCCCGATCCTGGCCGGCGATATCGGGCGCCGAACCATGGACTGGCTCGAATAAAGCCGGACCCTCGGAGCCCAAGGAGGCAGAAGGCAACATACCGATGCTGCCGGTGAGCATGGCGGCTTCGTCGCTCAGGATGTCGCCGAAGAGATTGCTGGTGAGGATCACGTCGAATTGGCGGGGATCCCGCACCAGTTGCATGGCTGCGTTGTCCACATACATGTGGCTTAAAGCGATGGTGGGATACTCCTCATGGATGGCCTCCACCCGGTCGCGCCAGAGCTGACTGACATCCAGCACATTGGCCTTGTCGACGGAACAGACCCGGCAGCGCCGTTGGCCCGCCAAGGCGAAGGCCACCCTGGCGATGCGATCGATTTCGTCATCGAAATAGGCCATCGTGTTGAAGGCCCGCACCCGGCCCTCGGCCTCGACTCGACCCTTCGGGAGTCCGAAATAGACGCCACCAATCAGCTCGCGTACCACCACCATGTCAACGCCGCTGATTACCTCAGGCCGCAGGCTGCTGGCGCCAATCAGGGCAGGAATGATCTTGACGGGGCGCAGATTGGCGAAGAGCCCCAGGCCCGACCGCAAGGCCAGCAAACCACTTTCTGGACGCTGCTCGCGGGGCAAGCTGTCGAAACGAGGCGAACCGATGGCGGCAAGCAGCACGGCGTCACTGCCAAGACAGGCCTCCAAGGTGCTGGCAGGGAGGGGCTCACCGCTGGCATCCAGGGCAGCGCCACCGATCGGTTGCTCATCAAAAACCAAGCTAAAGCCATGGCGGCGGGCCACAACCTCCAACAACTGGCGGGCTACCGCGGTGATCTCCGGGCCGATCCCATCGCCGGGAAGCAGGGTGATCCGATAGCTGGTCATCGGGGGGCTGGCAAGGGTGTAATGCGGTGGTGGACGCACCGGACGGGGCCTTTCGACTGGGTTTTGGCCGGGCCTTTCGGCTGGCCGAGATTACCCACTCCCCAGCGGCAACCCGAGACCAGCGCCCTTCATTCAGGCTCCCTGGTCTCTGTTCCCAGGCGGGCCTGCAACAGCCTCACGGTACGGGCCATTTCAGGCAGGCGATTGAAGGCGGCCGAGCAGCGCAGCCAGAGACGATTGGGAATCGCTGGGTAGCCGCTGACCACTTCACCGGCAGCGACCTCCCCATGGATGCCGGATTTCGAGGAGGCGATGGCGCCATCCCCGATGCGGGCCCGATTGGCCACTCCCACCTGGCCCGCCAGAATCACCCCGTTGCCCAGCACCGCACCCCCGGCGATTCCCACCTGGGCGGCAAGGGCACAGCCGCGGCCCAGGTGGACCCCATGGCCCACATGGACCAGGTTGTCGATCTTGCTGCCCTCCCCAAGGCGGGTCTCCCCCACGGCGGGCCGATCCACCATGGAGCCGCAACCCACCTCAACTGCGTCCTCCAGCACCACCCGACCGGTCTGGGGCATCTTGCGCCAGCCGCTGGGGGTGGGCACAAAACCAAAACCCTCCGAACCAATCACCGCGGCGGAGTGGATGACACAACTGCGCCCGAGGCGACTACCGGGGTGCAGGACCGCATTGGCATGGACCTCACAATCCTCACCGAGATGAACATCCTCATAGAGGACACAGCCAGGGTGAAGCGTGCTGCCATGGCCGATGAGACAGCCCGCCCCAACGACCACCCGGGGACCCACATGCACCCCCGCCCCCAGCCGGGCGGAAGGGTCGATGACAGCGCTGGGGTGCACCCCAGCAGGGGTACGGGGACGGGGATTAAGGGCCCCAAGGGCCTCTGCGAACCCCAGGCGAGGGTCGGCCATGGCGACCCAGGCCATGCCCCGCTCCGTGGCTTGGCGCTGCAGGTCCGCCTCGAGGGGCAACAACACGGCGGCAGCTTCACTGGAGGCAAGTGACGAGGCCATGGCATTGCCCGCCTCCAAAAACGCCAACTGACCTGGTCCAGCCAGCTCAAGGGACTGACCCACCAACAGCTCGGGATCAAGACCCAGATGGCGAGGCGTGGCCACCCCCACCTGGCTGATTCTGGTGAGCAGATCGCTGAAACGCATACCCCTTAACCGGCCAGGGCCGGATCGTAAAGCCGGGGCCCGGCGACCGGGGCAAGCCGCCAGGGCCTCAGCCCTCGGGGGACCTGGCATCGCTAGGCGCTATCTCATCGGAACAGACCTGATTCAAGACCAACTGGTCCCGGTGCACCACCTCCTCGCTGATCGCCCCCAACCGTTCGCGGATCTCCTCGCTGCTCAGCCCCAGAATCTGGCGCAATTCATCACTGCTGAACTCGCTCAAACCGCGGCCCAGCTCACGCCCATCGGGGGCCAGCAAGCGCACCGGTTGCTGGCGAGAAAAGGACCCCTCCACCGCCTTGATCCCAACCGCCAGCAATGAGGCACCCTTATGTACAAGGGCGCGCTCCGCCCCTGCATCGAGCCGCAGGCTGCCGGCCGGCAGCAGGGCATGGGCCAGCCAACCTTTGCGATCAGACAGGGGAGTCAAGCTGGGATGAAACAGGGTCCCTACCGGGTCACCGGCCAACAGGGCATCAAGCACCGTCGGATCGCGGCCATCGGCCAGGCGTACCTTCACACCACTGGCGGTGGCGATGCGGGCGGCGGTGAGTTTGGTACCCATGCCCCCAGTGCCCCATCGGCCCCCATCCCCGGCCACCCCCTGAAGCTGGTCAATCTCCTCGGGGCCCCACACCTCCAGAATCGGCTGTGCCTGGGGATCATGGCGGGGATCGCCCGAATAAAGACGGTCAACATCGGTAAGCAGCACCAGTTCCTGGGCCCCGACAGCTACCGCCACCAGCGCCGAGAGGGTGTCGTTGTCGCCAAAGCGGAGCTCATCGGTAGCGAGGGTGTCGTTTTCGTTGATGATGGGGATCACTCCCCAGGCCAGCAGTTGCTCAAGGGTGCGACAAGCCCTTCGATAGCGGCCCCTGGAGGCCAGATCACCCCGAGTCAGCAGCACCTGGGCCACCGTCAGCCCCCGAACGGCAAAGGCATCTTGATAAAGGGCCATCAAATGGCCCTGGCCCACCGCCGCCGCCGCTTGCAGCGCCACCACATCAACGGGGCGACGGGCCAGGGCCATGGCTTGGCAGCCCAAACCAACCGCGCCACTTGTCACCAAGGCAAAGACATCACCAATATGGCGCCGGCGGGCCAGGCTGGCCGCCAGGTCAGCAATGACGGCAGCGGTGGGCCTTTGGCTGTCTCCACGCAAGAGACTTGTACCCACTTTGATAACGCGGCGCTGTTGGGCCGCAAGGGCGTGCTCCATCAGGAAGGGTTGGTGGTGCCCAACCAGCGGGCCATGCGCAATTCCAGATTCTGCAACTGGTTATGGCGGCAGGGTTGACCCAACGGGTCAATCGGTTTGACCAACACGGTGAACAGACCCAAGCGATTGCCCGCCAACACATCGGTAAAAAGACGGTCACCCAGCAGGGCCACCTGGGCGGGGGGCAATCCGAGATCGCTTAGCACCCTCCTGAGGGCACCTCGCCGCGGCTTGGCGGCGGAGATGGTGTAAGGCAAGCCGAGCGGTTCAGCTACAGAGGCGATGCGCCGCCGGCTGGGATTGTTGCTCAGCAAGTGGATTGGCAATTTTGCCTGGGCCTGGCGCAGCCATGATTCGACACTTGGGGGTATCTCGGCCTGCCGACGGGGCAAGAGGGTGCGGTCCACATCAATCACTAGGGCACCAATCGAATGGCCGGCCCGATGGAAAAGCTCATCAAGGGAGAGATGGGCCACCGTGGTGGCCGGTGCCCACCCAGGGGTGAGGAGCTTGGCCAACATTAGTCGTCGCTCTCCCTTTCATCCAGCTCGGCTTCAATACGAGGTTGAACCCGATCGAATTCCTCGCCTTCAACAACGACAGCACCGTCAGGGGTAAGGCGGGCCACAACAAAGAATGGATCAAGGGGAATGTAAAGGCCGTATTCCTCAGCGTCCACCATGAAACTCACCAAGAGTTCATAGGTGTCGGTGTCATCATCCCCCTCTTCGTCTTCATCGAGATCCTCCGGTTCCGGTTCATCCAGTTCGCCATTCACGGTCAGGCTGACGGCCGACCGCACCAAAGTGAGGTCGTGCTCCTGCAGAACCACATCGGCAACCGATAGGACCGGCTCTGTGGCCTGAAGGGTGTCGATCAGTTCGGGCTCCTCATCGTCGCGCAGGCGAAACAAGCAGACCGGGGTGTCGACAGGCGTTAGCAGCGCGTAGTCTTGGCCATCTAGGGGAATCAGTTCTTCCAGAAAGCAAAGCAACTGACGTCCATTGGAGTCGCTCACCAGAACGGTGGGCACATCTCCCGCATCCGTCATCTCTGGTTGGTCGGTGGTCATGGCAGAACGACTGAGGGACCCTCAGGATGGATGGGATGGGCTGGAGACGAACGCAGGGCCGCCGCGTTGGCGAGAGGTTGGGGCAACGGCCCCTCCCTGAGCCATTGTTCCAGCAGCAGGGCGGCACTGGCACTATCCAGGCGGCCGGTGCGATCACCGTGAAGAGCGTACCGTTCTGCCGCCATCCGCGTACTGGCGTGCTCGTTAACCCAGACCAGGGGAAGTTCCAATCCCCCCGCAGCCAAGGCATCGGCAAGCCTTAACCCGTAACGACGGCAATGTCGGGCCTGCTGGGTAGCCCGCTGGGCTGCATCAAGGGGCAGGCCCACTACGAGAACCCGCACCCGCCGTTGACGGGCCAGGGTGGCAATGGTTCGAGCGTCGACTTCGAAATCCTGACGATGCAAAGGGGCCAAAGGTGTAACCGTGATTCCAAGGGGGTCACAACCCGCCAGGCCGATGCGGCGGTGGCCAACATCAAGGGCTAGGGCAGAACATGGTTGGGGTACTCCCATCGGCACCATTTAGCGAGGGCCCACGGGGGTGGGCAAAGTGCGGCGCCGTGGTTGGAAGGGTTCCAGCATGGCTTCCAGCCGCCGGGCCGCTTCCCGGGCGGGGGGAGAGGGTTGGCGGCGCCAAAGACTTCGCCCCATCAAGACTTGCTCCCCGTGACAGGTGGCCCCCAGCTGCTCAAGCCAGAGGTTGCGCACCCGA
Organism: Cyanobium sp.; assembly: GCA_040399485.1. Lineage (GTDB taxonomy): Bacteria > Cyanobacteriota > Cyanobacteriia > PCC-6307 > Cyanobiaceae > Cyanobium. Next base: position 22,195 of record JBBASD010000002.1, read on the forward strand.
TCGGTTAGCTCCACCTGTAGCCAGAGCGGTTGGCCGGGCCGACTCAGGCTGTGCAGCAACAGGGCTGTTGGTGGACCAAGCAAGGCTTCGCGACCTGGCATCACCGAAAGTTCAATCAGTTGCCCCCCCTCTGGCTGATCAGCCAGCCAACGGACCCCGGCCACCGCCTCACGGCGAATTGCATCCACAAGCATCCAACCCCGGTTGCCGCTGTGATCAAGAAGATCTTCACTGCGGCGATCGAGGATCTGACGAAGCTGGGCGGGGATGGCGGCCTGTTCGAGGTGCCAGAGCTGGGGGGCGGTATGTCGATTGAGGGGCAACAGTTCAAGGCCTGGGCCCAGGGCGGGCGCTGGGCCCTTCGCCTGCCAGCACCAGACAGCATCCCGTCTCAGAGGCTGGAACCCCTGCTGTCTCAAGGCCGCCAACCGGGGGGTATCCAGGCTTGAGGTGGTGGCAATCCAACTGCAAGCCCCGCGACCTAGGAGGATGGCTTCGCGCAGCAAGGCACCAGTCAAAGCGGCCTCTGTAGGCAACCCAGGTCCCCCCAGAGAATCCTGGGCCAGCCGGAGGTGCTGGACCTCCCAGGAGCTGCCGCTGCGATTGAGGCGGCGAGTGACGATGATGCCCATCAGCAGGGGACGGCCGGGCTGATCTCGGCAGAGGGCCACGTGCACCCTGGGAGCCAGGCAGCGCCTGGCGGAGACAGCTGCGATGAGGCGATCAGGAACCCCCAACAGCAGGGCTCGTTGCAACAGGGGTTGCAAAGGCAAAAAGGCCCGATCATCCAAAAGAGGTATGTGCCAACCCTGGAGTGGCTCCACAGCCCAATCAGGCTCGGACGCGGGCAACCGATCGGGCTCTGGCCTGGCAAGGGCCTGCTGGAAGTCCGGCTGAATCCCGACAGCAGCAGCAATCACAGGAGACGGCACAGGGACGTGGGAAAGCAAAGGCCGATGAATCCAATTCTAGGCCGATTGGACGCAGGGGCCGACCCAAGGCTCTCAGGTCGGACGTACGAGTACCAAGGGGGTGCGTTCATTGGCATTTCCGGCCGGATTTGGTCGCAGGGCCCGTTGCAGTAACTCCTCGTCGCAGCCTTGGCTGGAAGCCAAGACCTTGACCCGTCCAAGGTCGTTGACATCAACTACCGCTACAGCCACACCGAGATCGGCCGCCATACGGTTGCAGAACTGTTCTGGATTGGCAGGACCTAGTACCAGGGTTTGGTCGTAGGGGGGTGTGGTGCCGGTGATGTCGTCGATCAAGCGAGCCTGGTCGCCGGCCAGGCGATAGAAGACCCCCTTGATGCCCACCAACTTGAGGGCCGTACCGGCCAACCAAGCCACCAGCACCTGGGCCGGCCCGACGATGTCGATGAGTGACTGCAATCCGCAGGCGGACGCCAGGCTGCTGGTGGGGTGAAACACGCGGCAAAGCAACCTGGCCAGGGCTGAGGGCTCCACCGTTTCAGGGTGGTGATAACGGCCCTGCATCACAGCCAGTGGCGTCTCGCCGATGGTCAGCACATCCCCACTGCGGCGCAGGCCGTCCGTGTAGCGCTCCAGCACCTCCCGGGGATCATCCAGCACACCGAGCAGGTGGGTGCCAACCGGCAACACACTGCAGTCCTCGCCAGAACGCCAGGGGGCGGTTGCCGGTTCGAGGGGTTCAGGTTTCTGGATGGGCACCAAAATGGCGTCACGACGCTGCAGGCGACCAAACGGTCCGTAGTTGACCCAGAAAATTTCCAGCCAGGCCGTATCCACCAGCCCCTCAAGGTCGACCCCGGCCGGGCCTATGACGCGCACCTGCACCCGCGCCCGAGTGCTCTTGTGGCCCTTGACGATGTAAGCAGCCCAGTAGCCATCAGGGCGCGTTGCCTCATCGGGATGATCGGCGATCACCCTGCTTTCACAGCTGATGCCTGACAGATCACCGCGACCCAGAAGCACCGGGTTCACCCTGATCTCAGGCACAAAGACCTCCATCCGGGGGTGGGGATTGCGGATGGTGATCTCCCCTATCACCTCGAGACCCTGGGCACGACGTTTGACCTGGAAGGTCCCTGGTATCAACTGCAGGGGGGACGAAGGGCGCAGCCGATGGCGCAGCTCAAGCCAAAGAAGGCTGAGGCCAAACAGCAGGGCAAAGGTCAGCAGCAGGGAGAAAAGCAGCGGCAAGCGGTAAGAAAAGAATGGATCTGGCGGAGCGTAGATGCCGCCGCGGCCCTAGGTTCCGCACCATGGCACCGGCAAGGCGACTGGCATGCGCAAAACTTTTGTTCTCGATACCAATGTCCTGCTGCATGACCCCCTGGCCCTGACCCGTTTCGAAGACAACGCCGTCGTCGTGCCCATCGAAGTGGTCGAAGAAATCGACCGCTTCAAGCGAGACCCCTCGGAGAAAGGCCGTAACGCCCGCCAGGTGTCTCGGTTGCTTGATGAGCTGCGCGAAAAGGGCAACCTGGCGGAGGGCGTGCCCATCAACGAGACCAGTGGCGGCACCCTGCAGGTGGTGTTCTGCCGCAGTGAAACGCTCAATCAACTGCCCCCGGAGCTGAAGGGTGGCAGCGGGGACAACAACATCCTGGCCGTTGCCCTTGAACAGCGTCTCCATCAGGTGGTAGGCAGCCAACCGCCGGTGGTCCTGATCACCAAGGACACCAACCTGCGCATCAAGGCCGATGCGGTGGGCTTGATCGCCCAGGACTACAACACAGACAAGGTCGATATCGCCGACCTCTATCCGGGTTGCTGCGAGATCTGGACCAGCGCTGAACAAATGGACCGGGTCAAGGGGAGCGGTGGCTTGGCCCTGGCCGAACTGGGTTCCGACGGCGGGCCCCTGCAGGCCAACGAGGGGGTGACCCTGGTGGATCGCAACCAGCCCAGCCACACGTTGTTAGCCCGGTACCATGCCCAGTCAACGGCCCTATTGCCCCTGCAGCGGGCCGGCAAGGCCCGGATCGGCCGCATCCAGGCCCGCAACCGCGAACAGACCTTCGCCCTTGACCTGCTGCTGGACCCCGATGTGCCCCTCGTTACCTTGGTGGGCATGGCTGGCACCGGCAAAACCTTGCTGGCCCTGGCAGCGGGCCTCAACCAGGTGGCCGATGAGCGCCTGTATGACCGACTCCTGGTGACGCGGCCTGTGATTCCCCTGGGCAAAGATATGGGTTATCTCCCTGGAGATCTGGAGGAAAAAATGGGCCCCTGGATGCAACCCATTATCGACAATCTAGACTATCTACTAGGCGCTGACGAACCATCTAGCTCCAGGTCCAATCAACGACACGCCCGCAATAGCTGGGCCGATCTTAAGGGCATGGGCCTCCTTGAAGTGGAGGCAATAAGTTATATCCGCGGCCGTTCAATACCCCGACAGTACATGGTGGTTGATGAGGCTCAGAACCTTACACCACATGAAATCAAAACCATAGTTACCCGTGTTGGAGAAGGCACCAAAATCGTGGTTACTGGAGATCCTTACCAAATCGACAATCCCTACGTCGATGCCGAGAGCAATGGCCTCACCTGGTTGGTGGAACGCTTTAAAGGCCAAAGCCTGGCTGGCCACGTCTCGCTGATGCGCGGCGAACGCTCGCCCCTGGCGGAACTGGCCGCCAAGCTTCTCTGACCAACGTACCTGCGTCAGCCATGGCATGCTGACCCACGAAACAAGCCAGTTCGGTAATGGATTCCGGCCGGTTAGCCCCCTTGAGGCGCAAGCGAGGGCCCTGGACACCAACCCTGAGCCTGGTCCTCTTACTGGCCTTCGGCATGGTTGGGCCCCCAAGCCTGGGGGCTGAAGTAATCCAGGCTTCAGCCGCCAGCGCCGCTGAGCTCTACACCCAGAAGGACACCCGCGATGTGGTGGCCCTTGTCGAAGCGGCCGCCAACGAAGTCAGGCTGCATGGCCGTGAAGCCTTCGCCGGCTTCCGGGTCAGGGGAAGCCGCTGGTTCCAGGGCGATCGCTATGTTTTTGTGCTGTCGCCCGAAGGCAACAGTGTCGTCTACCCGCCCGATCCCGAGAGCGAAAGCCTCAGCTTTCTTGGCTTCCAGGACCTAGGCGGCAAGCCCTTCGGTCGCCAATTTCTCGAGGTGGCCAACAGCCCGGAGGCAAGGGGTTGGGTTCACTATCAATGGCGTAAACCAAACCGCTCCGACCGCCGACCGGTCTGGAAATCCACTTATCTGATGGCCGTCACCGCGCCATCCGGCCAGCGCTATCTGGTGCTGTCGGGTCTCTACGAACCCCAGATCGAAAGGGCCTTTATCGTGCAGCAGGTGGACGCGGCGGCACGCCTGCTGCAGCGCCAAGGCCGCTCGGCGTTCGACATCCTGAGGGATCGTCGTGGACCTTATTATTTTCATGACACCTATGTGTTTGTTGACACACCTGCTGGGGTTGAAATCCTGAATCCCGCCTTTGCCGAAATCGAAGGCCGCAACATCCTCGAACTCAAAGATAAAAATGGCAGAGCAATGGTGCGGGATTATATCAATCTGGCCATGGGTCAAGGCTCAGGTTGGGTGGAGTATTTTTGGCCCCGGCCCGACGCATCCAATTTACCGGAACGCAAAACTACCTACGTCCGCCGGGTCCAATTACCCGATGGAGAAGTCCTTATTGTCGGCTCCGGCCTCTACGCACCCTGAGTAATTTCGCCGCCCCACAGTCGTCACCGTCGCCCCCCAGCCGACGCCCACAAAGAACGGTTTGGGCTGCGGCCCTGGCCTTCGGCCTGATCGGATTAGCAATTCAACTGTGGCGAATCGCCAGCCTTACTGCCTCCTACGACCAGGGGATCTTTGTGCAGGCACTGTGGAACGGACTGGCCGGTCACCCGTTCGAAAGCACCCTTTCCTCCCAGCTTTCGGATGTCGTCGTTAATGGCGGCCTTGCTCCTCAGGTCGGTTACCACAGGCTGGGCCAACACTTCACACCCTTGCTAGCGCTCTGGATTCCCCTGGTTGGTCTGTTGGGCCCGGTGGCCTTGCCCCTGGTGCAGGTGGGACTGGTAACTGCAGCCGGTCTGGCGCTGCACCAACTGGCGGCCCAGCGACTGGCCCCGGCCTTGGCCGCCCGCATCGCCTTCAGTTTCTACGGTGCCAATGCGGTCATCGGTCCCACCTGGGGCAATTTCACCGACCTCTGCCAGTTGCCCCTGCTGATGTTTTTGTTGCTGCTGGGACTGGAACGGCGACGCTGGTTGCTGGTATTCATTCCGGCATTGCTTATGCCGTTGGTGAGGGAGGACACCGGCGTTGTTTTGGTGGGAATCGGGGTTTGGTTGGCGCTGCGCCAGCCGCGCCGCTGGCCCTTGGCCCTGCTGTTGATGGGCTGGGGTGGAGCTTGGGTGCTGATCGTTACCAACCAGTTGATGCCCCTGTTCAGCGACGACAATGCGCGGCGCTTCATGTTGGAGAACTTTGGCCAGTACGTGCCGGGCAGCCAGCGTGCCTCCAGCCTTGAGGTGCTGCGCCAGGCCGCGGGCCAACCAGCTATTTTACTGCGCGAGCTTCTTTATCCTCCGGATCAGACCCTGCGTTATCTGCTGGGCCAGGGCCTGCCCCTGATGTTTGTGCCGTTGATCGCCGCCGACAGTTGGTTGCTGATGGGTCTGCCCTTATTGGGGCTGCTGCTGGCCCAAGGCAGCAACAATCCCCTCTCCATCACCATCCGGTATACCTTTTTGGTGGTCCCGGGTCTTTTCGCTGGAACAGTGTTCTGGTGGCAGCGCCATGGCGGGGCGTTCAGCTCCAGGTGGCTGCGGGGCTTCTGGACCGGAGCGGTGCTGCTGTCGCTGCTGTTCACCCTCACCAGCAACCCCCATCGGTCCCTGTCCTTTTTGGTGCCGGATAGCGTCTCACCATGGGTACACCGCTCCCTTGTTGAGCAATGGCAGCACGCCCAGGCCGCCCGCTCCGCCCTGGCCCTGATTCCGCCCCAGAGCCCCACCGCCGCCACCACCCACCTGGTGCACCCCCTGGCCCGCAGGTCGGTGTTGGTGCGCTTTCCACAATCGGTGACCTTCCGGGATCGCCAGGGCCAGCTGGAGTCGGTGGACTGGATTGCCGCAGACCTAGGTCGCCTGCAGCGTTACGGGGTCGCCTTCAACGAAGACCGCGACACCTTGGAGTCCAGCCTGAAGCGGTTCCAGGAGATCAGAGGGTCCTATGGGGTGCGCAGGGTCGTTGACGGGGTTGTGATTCTGCAGCGTGGGGGCCAGGATGCCCCTGGCGCCCGCCTCGCCCTCGACACTCTGCTTAAAGCATCGCCTCCGGCCGAACCAACTGGTCGAACTCAGCGGCGCTGATCTCGCCCAACCCCAGCGCCGCCTCCCGCAGGCTGAGGTTGTGCAGATGGGCATGGCGAGCAATGGCGCAGGCTCGGTCGTAACCAATGGCCGGGGTAAGGGCCGTCACCAGCATGAGGCTATGGCCCAGCAACTCTTGCAGCCGCGGTTCATTTGCCCTCAAGCCTTCGATGCAATGCTCGCGGAAACCTGCGCAGGCTCCGCTCAGGAGCTCAATGCTTTCAAGCAGATTCGAGGCGATCAGGGGCTTGAAAACATTCAGCTCGAAATGGCCCTGGCTGGCCGCCATTTGCACTGCGGTGTTGTTGCCCATCACCTGCACGGCCACCATGGTCAGGCTTTCGCATTGGGTGGGATTGACCTTGCCGGGCATGATGCTGGAACCAGGCTCATTCTCTGGCAGCACCAGTTCGCCCAGGCCGCAGCGAGGGCCACTGGCCAGCCAACGGATGTCATTGGCAATTTTCATCAGACTGCCGGCCAGCACCGTAAGGGCTCCATGGACGGCAGCGAGGGGTTCATGGCCCGCCAAGGCCTGGAACTTGTTGGGCGCCGAGCGAAAGGGCAGATTTAGCCGTTTGGCGAGCCTATCCGCCACGGCCTCCGAAAATCCCGGCGGGGCATTGAGACCAGTGCCGACAGCCGTTCCACCGATCGCCAACTGGTGCAACTGGGGCAAACTGGTCAGCAGGGTGTCCCTGGCCAGGCTCAGCTGGGCGACATAACCGCCGAATTCCTGGCCAAGGCTGAGAGGAACAGCATCTTGGAGATGGGTGCGGCCAATCTTGAGCAAGGGGGCGAACTCACTGGCCCTGGCCTCCAGGCTGGCGATGAGCTTGGCGAGGTTCGGCAACAGAACCTGGTGCAACTCAAGGGCCACGGCAATGTGCATTGCCGTCGGGAAGGCGTCGTTACTCGACTGACTGAGGTTGACGTGGTCATTGGGATGGACCGGAGTCTTGCTGCCAAGCACGCCGCCGCAGCGCTCGATAGCGCGGTTGGCGATCACCTCATTGACGTTCATGTTGGTCTGGGTGCCGGAACCCGTTTGCCAGACCCGCAAGGGAAATTCGCCATCGAGAGCCCCGGAGGCCACCTCTTGGGCGACGGCCGAGATGAGCTCGGCCAAAGAGGGATCGAGAACCCCCATGGCTGCATTGGCTTCGGCACAGGCCGCTTTGAGCAGGCCCAAGGCGTGGACGATGCCCAGCGGCATGACCTGACCGAAGGGGAAAAGCCGCAGGGAACGTTGGGTTTGGGCTCCCCAGTAATGCTCTGAGGGAACGGGTACCAGTCCCAGACTGTCCCTCTCCAGGCGGGTAGCCGGGCTGGATCCGGCGGCGGTCATCGGGCCTCGGGGCGGATTTCGCTATTGAGTTCGTTGAAACTGACGATGGAACCGCCGCCGTTTCCAGGCGCCAGGGGAATACCGGTGGCGTTGCTCACTATGGTGTTCAAGGCAGATAGATCGACGGGACCCGTTTGATCAAACACCACCTCTCCTTGATGGTCGAGAACCACCACCTGGGGGATGGCACCGCTCCAGTAATGGGCAGGGTCGCTTGGACCTTCAACGGGACGGTTCTGCAGGGGATCGGTGACGAGGGGCAACAGGGCGATGCGATTTCCCCAAAGCCGCTGCAACTCAGACACCACAGGGGCAAAGCGTTTGCTGGCGCCGTTGTCATCAAGATAGAAAACCATCACCACCACCTCCTTTCTGGCCAGACCCTCAGCCAGGGTGGTCTGGGGGGGCACCAAAGACCCATTGCCCGCATAAAGAGCAAAAATATTGCCGTCGTAGCGGTCATTGTCGAGGCTTGCCAGGACCGGCGCAGCCCCCAGGCCAAGGACAGCGATGCCACCAATCCAGCAGAGCAGACCGGCCAGCAGCCAACTCCAAAAACGGCGGACCGGAATCGGCTGGGTCAAAGTAGGACGATGCGAATGATTCCATTGTGCCGTCAGGGCCATTGGCTCAGGAGCCACGACCGAAACTGCGGCCCATACCCTGGGCGATTCCCCGGCCCACCAAACCGATTGCCCTTCCAACCACCTTGGTCAGGACCACCACCAACAGATCGCCCAAACCTCGCATCAGGCTTTGCACCTGGGGCGCCAGGGCATCCCGGGTTTCCAGGGAGAGGGTCACCCATTGCTGCAACCAGCCCAACCGCTTCAGTTCCTGATCCCGCGGCTCGGTGAGCTGTTCGGTACGAATGGAACCGCTCTGGAGACAATAGAGGGGCCGTCGGCTTTCATAGAGCTGAACCGGACGTTCCACCCAACTCTGCCAGCGTTGTTGAGCGTTTAGCTGGTTGCGAAGGCGCTCAAGGTTGCGGGTGGCCAGCAACTCAGGTCGCAACAGATAACGGCGCAGCTCGGGCCAGTCGGCACAAGCCGCCAGCACCTCGGCGCTGATTTGTTCGGCGCTCCGCACCAGCCAATTGGCCAGCAACATCTCGAGATAAATCAGGGCCTGGGGTTCATCTGGTGGCAGTAAACGACCCTCCACCAACAACGGCCGGGCCTGAACAAGGCTGGAAAGCATCGTCAGCGGATCCGGCAGATCGGGATCTTCGCCCGACAGGGAACTGCCGTCCACTAGCGTTTCGGCGACTGGAAGCATCACCCCCTGACGCGGCAATTGGACATAGGCGCCGGCCATGCGCCTCAGGGCCTGTTGGCGCAGCATCGGCTGGAGGTCATTCCACTGCTCCAGCAACCTCTCGGCAGTGAAGCTCTGGCCCTGCAACTGGCTTCTCAACTGGTCAAACTGCTCCAGAAGGGAAAGCAACAGATCACTGCGCCGCTGGTCAAGCAGACCATCCAGGGCCAGCAGACCCCCACTGGCATTGGCTGGCCCGGCAGCGGATTCTTGGCGCAGCCGTTCGCGCAATGTCTCCCACAAGCCGTCTGCGCTGCACTGGCGCAGGGTGATGGCAATGCCTTCGCGCTCGGCGAAGGCGGGAATCAGGCCTGGTACACCAGAATTTTGGCCAGAAAAACCCCGCTGCGGCAGCACCCCAGGTGCAGCACAGGAATCGGCCAAAGACCCACTCCAAGCCAGACTAAGCGGACCCCAGAGCCAGAGCAGCAGTTGGCGGGCCGCCCGCAGCTCTCGCATCCGGCCCTGCAGCAATAGCAAGCCCAGCAGGGAGCTGGAAGGCTGGTCCAGGTACTGGGAACAGAGACGCAGTTCCGCCTCGATTTGCCAGAGGCCTGTGGTCAACAACCATTGACCCAGCCCCATCGCAGTTGGGGCTGGGATGGGGCCAGCGTTGTTGCCAGCGGACGCATTCGCCGGGGCGATCTCCAGCATGCGGCCACCCGACAGGAGAGTGGCGACGGATTCCCGCAGGGGGCCAGCCGTTGGGGCTTCCAGCAAGCCTTGCACGGGTAATTGCAGCAAGGGCAGGGCCGAATAACCGTGGCCTCCGGGCAGCACCAACAGAATTGGCGCCGGTTGCCAGCGCTCAGAGAGCCGCTGCAATTCAAGTTCGAGACTGGCGACAGGGGGAGGCGCGGCCAGGCTCCAGATGACCAGCTGGGGGGCCCCATCCAGATCTTCGGGGCGAAAAACGACCTGGCCCAGGCTGGGATCCGCTTGCAACATCGCGGCAATTCCCTGCTGTTGCAGAGGATCAGCCAACAGCAATAGCTGGGATTGGTGCGTTTTCGGGGAAGGGGCCAAGGGTTTCAGGCTCCGGTCGGCCGCCCGCACAGATTCAAGGTATATGACTCGATAACGTATCCGGTATGAACCTCAATGCGATGCAGCAAATCTTCGGGAAGGAGCACATCAAGATCGTGAATGGCACCGGAATCAAGGCAAGTAAGGTGACTATGGGGATCGGATCGATAGCCGTAAAGGCGGCCGCTGGCACGATCTAGAAATTCGATCACTCCAGCACTTTGAAGCGCTTCGAGGTTCTGGTAAACAGAGGTGTGGCCGATATTGCGACCAAGATTATTGAGCTTCTCGAAGATATCGCGGGCACTGAGATGGGTCTTTTCGGCCCAGAGCAAATCCAGCACCATGCGGCGTTGGCGGCTCAGACGCATACCGAGATCGCGGCAACGCCGATAGACATCCTCAACGCTTTGCAAGGGGGCCTCGCAGGTCGTCCTAGGGTTCGAGTTGGGCAAACTCGCAGTGGGGATGAAGCCGTCGACCACAGCAAGCAAAGGGTTCTGGAGATTCAGTTATAGGGCAGGTAGGAGATTTTGGTCGCAGCCAGGCCCCCTCAGGCCAGCGACAATGGTTCAACGTCCTGCCAGCGCTCTGGGCCGACGGCTTGGAGGGCCTCGGCCAACTCAATCCGACCGTCATAGAGCGCCCGCCCGACGATCACCCCTTGCACCCCCAGATGTTCCAGGCTGAGCAGGCTGAGCAGGTCGGTGAGGGAACCAATCCCGCCAGAGGCGATCAAAGGCAAACATGCCGCCTCGGCCATGGCGCGTAGAAAGTGGAGGTTGGGTCCTGCCAAGGTGCCGTCAGTGGCGATGTCGGTGGTGATCAGGGCCGCCACGCCACTTCCGGCCAAGCTGGCCGCCAGGGCTGTGGCTTCAATGGTGCTCTCCTCCAGCCAGCCGCGGGTAGCCACTCGACCATCGCGGGCATCAATGCCCACCACGATGCGGCCTGGATACCGCTGGGCAAGTTGACGCACCAGGGCCGGTTCCTCCACAGCGATGGTGCCCAGAATGACCCGATCCAACCCACAGGCGAGCCATTCTTCAGCGCGCGCTGCGCTGCGGACTCCACCCCCAAGCTGCACCGGAATTGTCAGGGCAGCGGTGATGGCCCTCACAATCCGGTCATTGGTGCTCAGACCGCTGCGGGCACCGTCCAAATCGACCAAATGCAGCCTGCGGGCCCCCTGCCGTTGCCACTCAAGAGCCTGGGCCACCGGATCGGCATGAAAGTGGGTCACCTGGTCGTAGTCGCCCTGGTGAAGCCGCACGCACTGGCCTTCAAGCAGGTCTATAGCGGGGATGACGTCCATGGCCACACACGGCTATCTCTCCATCATGGGTCCATTAGGCCCGCCCGGGGCTCGATCGGTAGACGCTGCCAGCTTGAATGACCTGACCATGACACCCTTTGGGAAGCGAGCATGAAGATTCTGGTGATGGGCGGCACCCGTTTCGTGGGACGGCCGCTGGTGGCCCACCTGTTGGGGGCAGGCCACGACCTCACCCTGTTTACCCGGGGCAAGAACCCGCTGCCGGACAACGTCGAGTCCTTGACGGGGGATCGCAACGACGACGAAGCCTTGGCCCAGCTGCAGGGACGTCGGTTTGATGTGATCGTGGACAGCTCCGGCCGAGAATGCGCCGATACGCGCCGGGTGATCGAGCGCACCGGGGCCCCAACCCATCGCTTTGTCTATGTGAGTTCGGCCGGCGTCTATGCCAACAGCGAGCTCTGGCCCCTCGACGAAGACGCTCCCCTGGACCCCTCCAGCCGCCATGCTGGCAAGGCCGAAACCGAAGCCTGGCTGAGGCAGCAAGGGATTGCATTCACGAGTTTTCGTCCCACTTACATCGTGGGTCCCGGCAACTACAACCCCATTGAGCGCTGGTTCTTCGACCGCCTCAGCCACGGCCAACCCATTCCCATTCCTGGAGATGGCTCCACCATCACCCAGTTGGGCCATGTCAATGATCTGGCGATGGCCATGGCCCGCTCCATTGAGGTGGAGACAGCCTGCAACCGCATTTACAACTGCAGTGGGAATCAGGGCATCACATTTGCAGGGCTGGTGACGGCCGCAGCGAGGGCCTGCGGCAAAGACCCGGCTACCGTCGAACGGCTTCCTTTCTCTATCGAGGGGCTAGATGGCAAGGCGCGCAAGGCTTTTCCGCTGCGCCTCTCCCATTTTCTCACCGACACCCATCGGATACGAAGGGAGCTGGCCTGGGAGCCGGCTTTCGATTTGGAGGCAACCCTGACCGATAGCTGGAGAAATGATTATCAGCGCTTACCCAGGCTAGAGTGCGATTTCAGCGCTGACGAAGTGTTAAAAAACGCAATCTTAAAGGCTGACAAAACACCGTCCAAAGGGTGACATCTTGATAAATGATCCCTAAACTTCAGACGATTTGAACGCTCTCCCCCCCCTTTGGCCACCAAAATCCGCACCGAAACTTTCGCCGACATCCTCCAATGGGTGGCCCTGGCCCTGTTTATTGTTTTTTTGGCCATGCTCCTGGCGGCCATGCTGCCTTTGGAAATTCTCGATTCCCGCTGGCAAGTTCGAGTAATTTCAGCTCTGCTTGGTAACTCAAGTTTACCTTTGATCGGCGTGGTGCTAATGATTTTCGCCAACTATCTCGATGATGGACTTAGTCCTGTTGGAGGAAACATTCGGCTTCTACGGCGCTTGGCAGGTTTTGCGGCCATCGGCTTTTTATTGCTGATTCCCCTACAAATCACGGCTGGCAATCGGTTACTCAATCAGCAGAGTGGCAATGAAATCGGCCAGCTCAAAGTGCTGCAACGTGCTGCAGACTCAATCCGTTCTGCCAACAACGAAGCCGATCTCAAAAATGCCCTGCGACAGCTTCCTGGAGCCCCCAGCAACCTAGATCGCCCCCTGGGTGCCCCGTTGCCCCAAGTGAAAGCTGCCCTGATTTCCCGACTGGACCCAGCCGTTAAGCGACTTCAAAATCAGGTAGAAGATGCGAAAAAAGATCGACTGCAAAAAGCACTAGGAATCTGGATTCGAGATGCCGGGATGGCTGCCGGCTATGCAATAGGCTTTGCCGGTTTGGGCAGCTTCAAGGAACAGGGTTCCCTGTTGCGATCTATTGTTCCGAGCCGCCGAAAGTCAAACTTGAAATAAAAAAATTAATTATACCAGGAACTGAATGAGGGGGCTTCAGCCGGTGAAATTCGTTTTGTTTGCCTCCTCTCCACGAGCATGTGTAATCCAAATTCTGTTGTTCTTTTAGCTGTAAAACCCTCAAGAGTAAAAATTTCTTACTCAATAATATAACCACTATCATGTCTATCGTAGCCCAAAGCAGGGTGAAACCAAAGGCCTTAAGCTAGATCCAAAAGCGGAACCCGTTAGCTCGTAAATAGGCCAAAGACTAGGGCAGGTGCAATCAACAGCAACAAGAAACTGGGCCAAGGTCCGTCAATTTCTGGCCGATAGACTGCATTGTGGGTTGGTGGGTCCGGTGGATTGATTCACGTAATCTCACCCTCAACCACCTTCTGGCAGATAGTTTTAACAAGCGGTCTACCTGGCCTCTTTTCGCCACAAGATCTCAACAAAGGTCTGCAACCTCGCTCGAGACTTCAGGGGCCGGTGCCACTGCCACCAGGTCCTCAATTTCGCAGACCGGGAAGCGGTTGATGGCCTTCAGGGCTTTGCGGGCGTTGCTGCGCAATCTCTCGCTAATGGCTTCGCAGTAGGGAATCTGTGCCAGCAGATCAACTGTGCGCCGCATGACCCGCACCACATCACCCTCATCAAGAGAAGTATTGGCAATCAGATCTCGCCAGGGGGTGCCCCGGGCCCAGGCGGCCACCAGGCCAGTCAATTCCGGCTCCCACCAGACAGGCACTACCACCTGGCCCCGTTCCTGCTCCCGCTCAAGGGCTCGACGCAGGGGACGGAGGTCATGCAGGGCCTCCTCAGCAGGTTTAGGCGGCTCGAATCCACACCACAGGTCTGGGCGATTGACCTCGGTGGAAATGGCCTCCAACACCGCTGCCAGATCGGGCGGTTCCAATTCATCGAGATGGCCACTCATCAGGGCCAGACCCAGCCAGAGCTCGTTATCACCTCGCAGGGCCGCCACGGTCCGGCCCACTTCCGTGGGTTCAAGACCCTCGACACCATCAAGGGCACCGAAATGACGCAGGATGCTGATCAAGGCAAGAAAAGTCTCCCAGTGACGGTTGGAGCGAAAATGGAGCAACTGCTGGCGCTCTTCCACCTCGGCCTCGATCTCTTCCATGCGCCGCAGTTGCTTTTTTAACTGTTTGCGGTCGCCCCAACGGTGGGCTGGATGGAGTTGCAAAGCATCCTCCAACTGGCGCACCCGTTCCACCTGCTGAAGCACCTCCCCGGCCAGGTCGTAGTGAGGTGTGACCATGTCGTGGCGTCGGGCCATGGAAGCCACGGCCAGCGCCAGACCGCCGCTGGCCTGGTCTCCGTGGCGCAGTTCGCCGCTGCGCTGTAAATCGGGGGGCTTGAGTTGGTTCACCTGGAGGCAACTGAGTTCGGCGTGCAGGGCCACGACGGCACTGCAGGGCAACAGAATCCAGACGTTGTCGTCGGTGAGGCACAGCAGCCAGGGAAACTGACCAGATCCTGGGACCTTTGCCACGACGACCGCCGGGGTGACGCGGCTACGCAACTGGGGGGCCCGCAAACTGATCAGGGATCCCTCGCTTGCGAACTGCAAGGCCAGGGTGAGTTCGTGGGCCAGGGTTTCTTCCGCCTGCTGCTGCAAGATCCGCAACAGGCGGCGTTCTTCACGCAGGTGGCCGCTTTGTTTTTCGTAGTCCTCAAACTGGTCCCAAGGCACATCACCGCCACTGGCCTCAAGGCTGGCGAGCTGGAGACGTAGCTCTCGAATGTGAGCTTCGTCCTCTGCCAAGTCCAGGGTGGCCAGGTAACGCCCAAAGCTGCGTTCGACCAATTCCTTGGCTTTGTTGAGGTCGTAACGCTGTAACAGGTTTAGCACCATGCCATAGCTCGGGGTGAATTGGCTCACCAAAGGATCGGCGGGGCTGGTGGCCAGTTCACCAGCCTCCCGCACCCCCTCAAAGCGGCTTTGCACAGTAACGACGTAACCCTGATCGTCGAGACCACGGCGGCCGGCGCGACCCGCCATCTGCAGAAATTCACTGCCCATCAAGGGCCGATGGCCCCGCTCGGTGCGTTTGGAAAGAGCCGAAATCACAGTGGTGCGGGCGGGCATATTAATGCCAGCTGCCAAGGTTTCGGTGGCGAAAACCACCTTGACCAGGGCCTGTTGGAACAACTCCTCAATCAATTCTTTCCAGGCTGGTAACACACCGGCGTGGTGGGACGCGATGCCGCGCAACAAAGCATCGGCGTGCTCGCCATCGCGAACCGCATCGGGGGTGGCGGCCACGTATTCATCGAGGCGGTCACGAATCAAGGCCTGCTCGGCCGGATTGACCAAGCAAAGCTTTCCCAAATCCCTGAGGGCCCGGTCGCAGGAGCGACGACTGAAGATGAAGTAGATCGCCGGCAGCATGTCCCTCTGGGCCATCTGGGCCACCACAAAACCGATGGGCGGCGCCTCCGGCTGGGGTGGTCTCGGTTCCCGGGGTCCCTTGCGGCGGGAGATTTTGGGAGGCCGCCAGACCTTGCAATTGGGATGGAGTCCGGTACCAGCCTCATTAAGCAGGGGGTGCAATCCCTTGGCGCTGCAAAAACTGAAAGCGAGGGGCACTGGGCGGTGGTCACTGAGCACCAACCGGGTCGGGCCATGCACCCGTTCGATCCAATCGGTGAGCTGCCCGGCATTGGCCACCGTGGCCGACAGGGCAACTAGTTGGATGGGGGGGGGACAGTGGATGATCGATTCCTCCCAGACGGTGCCGCGCTGGGAATCATTCATGTAATGGCACTCATCGAGCACCACGGCTTCGACATCAGCCAGGGGGTCATCGTCAGGGTGATCAATCTCCGCGTAAAGCATGTTGCGGAAGATTTCCGTGGTCATCACCACGATCCCCGCTTCCCGATTGACGCTGAGATCGCCAGTCAGCAAACCAACATTCTCGTTGCCAAATTGTTCGCGAAAATCGCGCAGTTTCTGGTTGGAAAGGGCCTTAAGGGGGGTGGTGTAAAAGACCCTGCGCCCATGGGCCAGGGCCCGGTGGATGGCGTACTCGCCTACCAGGGTCTTACCGGAGCCCGTGGGGGCACTGACCACCACCGAATGGCCGATGTTCAGGGCATCGATTGCTTCCAGCTGGAAGGGATCGAGTGCAAAAGGAAACAACTGCTCCAACGAGGGCAAAACTGCCGGCATGGCTAAGGGCGCCTCTCTGCCGTCAGGTGGAATGTTGGGCATCCAGCAATCCTATGGGGGCGGCGGCCCAGACCAAGATTCAGGGCCCCAGGGGATCGCCTTAAAACGGAAGAGGCATCTCTGTGTCGGCCAGCGGCGGCGCACACACCGCCACCCGCTGGGCAACCACTGGCCCCACCACCACGATGGAGGGGGAAGCAAACCCCTGGTCCTCAACCTGATCGGCGAGATCCATCAGGGTGGACACCAGAAGGCGCTGGCCCTGCACCGTGCCCTGCTGGATTACTGCGGCCGGGGTGGCGGGATCCATACCACCGGCCGCCAGTTCATGGCAGATATGACGCAAATTGTGGAGGCCCATGTAGATGACCAAACCGTCGCTGCTGCGAGCCAGGCCCTGCCAGTCGACGCCCGAGCGGCCCTTATCAATTTCCTCATGCCCGGTCACGAAGGTGACGCTGGAACCGGCCCGCCGGTGGGTAACTGGGATGCCGGCATAGGCCGGGGCGGCTATTCCAGCCGTGACACCAGGGACAACTTGAACAGGGACCCCGCGGCAAGCCAGATAGGCGGCCTCCTCGCCACCACGCCCAAACAGAAAAGGATCCCCCCCCTTGAGACGCACGACGGTGCGATGGCGACCGGCCAGCTCAAAGAGCACCGCATTGGTACTGGGCTGGGGCACGGAATGGTGGCCGCGGCGTTTGCCGACGAAATGCCGCTCGCAGTCCGGTCCGACAAGATCGAGCAAGGCCTTGGGCACCAAGGAGTCATGCACTAGGGCATCGCACTCACGCAGGAGACGATGGGCCTTCAAGGTGAGCAGCTCCGGATCCCCTGGCCCGGCGCCAACTAGATAGACGGTTCCCAGGCCCTCCAACGCTTGCCCCTCGAGACTCATGGCAGCACCTCAAGGGCCCGCAGCAACCTCTCCCGCAAGGCAGGCCGTGCCAGCAAAGGTGCTGCGGCCGCTTCACCCAGCAGCGGAGCCAGGCCCTCGCTCAAGCGACTGGCTCCGAGGCACAGGGGCATGAGCACCCCCTGCTGGTCCCCAGCCAGGGCCACAAGGTCGCCATAGTCCCCAGGAGTCTGGATGCAGGTCGCACTGGTCACCCGTTCGAGATGGGCAAGGTAGCGGACGGCCAATGGGCCGGAGATTGGGTGATGGAGCCATCGGGGTCGGACGCGGTCAGTAGCTCCTTGGGCGACCTCAAACGCCAGGGCTCGTTGCCAGCAGGGCCAAGCCCCCAGAAAAGGCAGGACCCGCACCGGTCCCTGCCGGCGCAACGCGGTCGCGATCGCCGGCACGTCATGGCGCACATGTCCCCCTGGCAGAAGAAAAAGGGGAATCAGTGACAGCGGATCGCCCGGCCGCTCTAAAAGGAGGGGGTTCGTATCGGTGAGGGCCCGCAGCCTTACTGGTGCACCTCGGCGCTGCTCCAGCTCCGCCGCCAGCGAACGAAGATCAGGAGGAATGAAGCCATCGCCACGCCCATGCACCAGCAGCAGCAGGGTGCTGACGGGAAGGGCCCGCAGCCTGCGCTGCAGCCGTTCGGCCACAGAGGCCTCAAGGGAACCCCATTCCAGACGAACTAAAGGCGTACGGGCGTTGGGCAACCGGGCCAGGCAATCGACCGCCGCGCCCGCCAGTAGGGGGTCCAGATCACTGCACAAGGAGACCAGGGTGCTGCGCAGGGCAGGCAAGGGCCAGGCACTCAAACCAAGGCTCAACCCCTCCAAAGAGGCATGCCTGACCTGGCGTGGACCCGGTTGCAGGGCCAGCCGTTGCAACAGGGGGAAGTCACTGGCCCGCCGCTGGTGTCCCAACAAGGGCAGCAGGAGTGCCTGGCCTGCGGAATCCAACCTCCCTTCCCCCCCATCAGTGAGAGCCACGCCCAACAGGTCCGCTACAGCCCTGTTGCGGATGTGGCCCACCAGGTTGGGAAGGGATGGCGTTCGTTCGGGGCTTTGCCACCAGAAACGCAGTAGGCGGACGGCGGCATCCGCGTCGAGCTGGTCCGCCAGCACGGCTAGCAGATCAGCCTCAGGCTCGAGCTCACCGACTTCGATGGCCCGCAGCCACGGTTCCAGCACCAACGGTCTCTGGCGCCGCAAAGCCAGCAGCCAGGACCAGCGATCGGCATGGCCGGGAGCCGGCAGGGCGCCAGGGTCGGGTTCGAAGGGGGTTTCGGCGGCTGAAGATGGCACCGGAACGGAACTTGGCCCAAGATTGCTCACCATGACAGCCGGTCGAAGAGCCAGGGGAGAGAACGGTCTCACGCCGAGGCATTGCGGCGGCGGGCCCCGAAACGCTCAACCAACAGAGTCTCGAGAACATCCGGCAGATCGCTGAGCGGCACTGCTTTTTGATGCAAAATTGCCAACTGGGGATCGTCGGCCATGGAGCCCCCCAGGAAGATCTTGACGGCTTCCACCATCTGACCCTCTTTACGGGCTTTGGTCCCCATCAATCCGATCTGACCCAGATAGGGTTGGCCGCATGCATTTGGGCATCCGGTCCAGTGGTTCCTCACCGCATCGGGGAGAACCAAGCGTTGTTCCAGTTCTTCAAGCACCGCTAGGGCCGTGCTTTTAGTCGGTATCAGGGCCAGTCCGCAGTAATGATTGCCTGTACAGCTGACGGCTTCGACCAGAAGCGGTCCTGGATCACTCGGAAAACGCCGCAGCAAAGGCTCCTCCAGCAGGGCAGCAGCCCGTTGGGTCGGAACGTCAACAATCAAAACGTTCTGACTCTCACTGAAGCGGAGTTCACCACTGCCGTAGGCACGGGCCAGCTCGACCAAGGCGTACATGGCAGCGCTGTCGAGCCGTCCCATTGGCACGTTCAAGCCCACCCAACAAAGTTCTGGTTGTTTCTGGGGATGGACTCCACAGACATCCCTCGGAGCCCTTGACACCAGATGGGAGCCGTCATGCAACACCGCATCCCCAGCGCCACCACCCAAGGCCCGCAGGGTTTCAAGCAGCTCAGCCCGATAGGCATCAAGGCCCAGGGACTCAATCAGGTACATCACACGGCTCCTTTGGCGGGTCGCTCGATCCCCATTGCGCTCGTAATGACGCAGCACGGCCAGGGTGAAAAGCGGCAGCTCCTCGGGTCGCAACCAAAGACTTAGAGGAATCGCCAGTTCATTGCGTTGGGCCGAAAAAAAGCCCCCCACCATGACGGTGAAACCGAGTTCGCCCTTGCAAAGAGACGGCAAGTAGGCAAGATCGTTGTGGAGCAGAAAGCTGTCGGGGGCCCCACCCACCGCCACGTTGAATTTGCGCGGCAAATTACGGGGGCCATTGGGTCCCAGCAAAACGTTCTGAATGGCCCCAACCAGGGGCCGAGTATCCACGAGTTCTTCAGGATCGATGCCGGCAAGTGGATTGCCCGTGATGTTGCGGGGATTGTCGTGACCCGACTGGCGAGTGGTCAGACCCACTTGCTCCAGGGAATTCATCAAGGGCGCCATGTCCTCCAGCAGAAGACCGCGCAGCTGAATGTTCTGTCGGGTGGTGATATCAGCACTGCCATGCTCACCACAGCGATCGACCACTTCCGCAAGCACCTCTAGCTGATCGGCGCGGATAACGCCATTGGGCAGGCGCAGCCGCACCATGAACCGCCCAGGAGTGACGGGACGAAAAAAAATACCCAACCACTTGAGATGGATGGTGAGGGTGCTCTCATCAAGGGATTCCCAGCCACTGCGGGCGATTTCATCAAGACGGGAAGCAAGATCGAGGCCGCAAAAGCTGGACTTCGCCAACTCCACTTTGGTCAAAGGGGGCGTAATGCCCAGAGGTGTTGCGCCGCCAGCACCATCAACGGCCGCCGCTGGGGAGTCGGACATGTCTGGAATCGGGGTGAAGGAGTGGTGATCAAAACCACACCGAGTCCCAGACTTCAGCCTGGAACTTGAAACCGCCAACGCTCTTAATGACATTATGACCACATCGACTGGATCCTCCCCTGTTGCAACCGCTACAGAATGCAGCGACGGATTCGCCAGTGGCGTCGCTCGAAGCTCGCCGCCAGGAACGTCTTGAAGCCCTGGGGCCGGATTGCGCCCTGTTCCGAGAACTGATCGGCAAGGTAGGCAGCGGTGAGCACACCAGCGCCGGTCTCAGTCGCCAAGAGGCCCGTGCAGCGATTGAGCTGATGCTCAATGGAAAGATTGACGCAGCCCAGATGGGCGCGTTTCTGATCGCACACCGCATCCGCCGGCCGGAGCCTCAAGAACTCACCGGCATGCTGGATGGCTATCGGTCCCTGGGTCCAATACTGACCACTCCGGAGCGCCGCGCCCTTTGCTTTGGGGTACCTTATGATGGCCGCAGCCGTACTGCCCCAGTGTTGCCACTGCTGGCTCTGACGCTGGCGGCTGCAGGCATTCCGGTCGTTCTGCACGGCGGAAATCCGATGCCGGTGAAATATGGCATCACCCTGGCCGAGCTGTTCGGCTCCCTCGGCATCGAATGGCGGGGCATCCCTTTAGCGACTGTGCAGGCCCGTCTTGATAGCCATGGCCTGGCCCTGACCCACCAACCTGACCATTTCCAAGCCGCCGAACGGCTGGTGTTAATCAGGGATCTGATCGGCAAACGCCCCCCCATAGCCAGCCTGGAACTGCTCTGGACTCCGCACCAAGGCCAGCGGCTGCTGGTGAGCGGCTTCGTGCATCCACCCACCGAAACCCGGGCCTGGGAAGCTCTGGCTGCGGCCGGCGAAACCGACCTTTTAACCGTCAAGGGGCTGGAGGGGTCGACCGATCTACCCACCACCAGGGCCGGGATTACGGCCCGGGTGCGCCGAGGCAGCGTGGAACGTATCTTGCTTCACCCCCGTGACCATGGCATCAGCGCGGCTGAGATCCCTTGGACTGGGTTGGAGGATTGGCAACGAGACGCCCAGTCTGCCCTGAGGGGGGAAGGCCCCTTGGTGGAAGCCTTGCTCTGGAATCTCGGGGCCTACCTTTGGTTGGCGAGTCACCATAGAGATCTGCCAACGGCCCTGGAGCAGGCCAGAGCTCTCCTGCAAGCCCGCAGCGGCGCCAAGAAATGCTTGGAATTGGCGTCATGAGCGATCCCTTCATCCCCCTGAGTCAAGAGACCATTCACAACAGACTCTTTGAATTCGAAGCGGACTTCAGCGGCGATCTGCGTTGCCTCCCGATGGCGGTACGCCGCAAGCTTGATCTGGCGGGAGTGAAGTTGAAACTGGTGCACTGGCATGGCTTGAGCGCAAGAGAACGGCAGAGCCTGCTGCAATGCAAAGATGATGTCCAATCCCTCAAGGAGATGGGCGATTGGTTGCTGCGGCGCAGCCTCAGCCTTCCCCAAGGACCGGCCAAAGCCTTAGAACCGGCCCGTTCTTGTGCCTGGCAACAAACAGGTACTTTGCCTGTAGAGGTGGCACTCTCTTGCGCCCAACTTGGACTGCTGATTGAGCCCCAACGTTGGGCCTACTTAGACGAGTTGCAGAGGTTCGCCCTGATTAAACTCAGCCACCCTGGCCATGAGCACCGCAATCTGGCGAAGGCCTTAGGCGAATTCGGACTCCTGGGAGGCTCCTCCACCAAGGGGGCAGGAGAGTCACGACTTTCGTAGCCATTGCGACAACCGGGCCTGCCAACCGATGATTTACTCATTAAGTCGGCAAGCTTTGAGCGCCGACTCAGATTTCCTTCACCAGGGCGCTTCTTTATGGACCCTGGTTTTGGCACACCGGCCGCCCGCTCGCTGCTGTCAGTGCCTATTGAGTGGTTCAACCACAAAACCCAAGCACAAGTCTTAGTTGGAGATCTTTCTCCACTAACCAAGCAAAACACGTCACCCTCTGGTTTGTCATGGCTTCATTTTCGCGGCGCAAGTTTCTGATCACAGCAGCTGGCACAGCGGCTGGTACGGCCTTATTGGCCGCTTGTGGCGGCCAGAAGCTGACAACTAAATCTGAGTCTGCCTCAACAGGAAGTACTAGCAATGAAGTAAAAGGAGCAACACTCGGGTTCATTGCACTAACAGACTCTGCCCCATTAATCATTGCCAAAGAAAAGGGTTTGTTTGCAAAGCACGGCATGCCCGAGGTAAAACTCCTCAAGCAAACCTCCTGGGCCGCAACCCGAGACAATCTTGAGCTTGGCAGTAGTGGTGGGGGAATTGATGGGGCCCATATACTTAGTCCGATGCCCTACTTACTGACAGCTGGAAAAATAACAAAGAGTAAACAATCGCTACCTATGTATATCTTGGCGCGTCTGAATCTGCAGGGCCAGGCCATCTCGGCTTCGAATGCCTTGTTGGATGCCAGGCTCACAATCAACAACAAAGAAGCCCTGGCCAAAGGTGCCAGTAGTCTGGGCAGAAAGCTCAAAGCCGCCGTCACATTTCCTGGGGGCAACCATGATCTGTGGATGCGCTATTGGTTATCTGCAAATGGCATTGATCCGAACAAAGAAGCCGATTTAGTTGTGGTTCCACCTCCCCAGATGGTGGCCAACATGCAGACCGGAACGATGGACTTGTTCTGTGTTGGCGAACCGTGGAACCAGCGCCTGGTTAACAAAAAATTGGGTTATACTGCAGCACAAACAGGCGAAATCTGGAACAAACATCCGGAAAAATCATTTACGATGCGGGCTGACTGGGTAGACAAGAATCCCAACGCGTCTGT
>JBBASD010000003.1:0-26449 GCA_040399485.1 Cyanobium sp.
AAGAACTGGAGGCCCGCTTCGCGGCCCTCAGCCCGCAGGAGCAGCAGCGGTTGCTCGAGGAGATCGGCCAAGTGGAGATCGGCCAAGTGGAGATCGGCCAGGAGGAGATTGCCCAGGGGGAGCCTGAGGGCTCGACCCCATAGGCTCGGAGGCTCCGCCAGTGCCTTCGGCCCCTCCATGACCGCCGCACCGACCGATCCTGCTGGCCCCACCAAGGTCGCACCCACGGCCATGGCCATGGCCGCTCAAACGGCCATCCAGCGCCGTTTCGCTGACCTCGGTGCCCAGGGTCGCTGTGCCCTGATGCCCTTTTTGATGGCCGGCGACCCTTCGCTGCAGATCACCGCCGAGGCCTTGCTGGCCCTGCAACGGGGTGGCGCCGATTTGATTGAGCTGGGGATTCCCTACAGCGATCCTTTGGCCGATGGTCCGGTGATCCAGCAGGCCGCCTCCCGCGCCCTGGCCGCCGGCACCACCCCCAGCCGGGTGCTGGACCTGCTTGCCAGCCTGCGGGGTCAGTTGCAGATTCCGGTGGTGCTGTTCACCTACAGCAATCCCCTGCTCAACCGGGGCATGGAGCGCTTCTGTCAGGAGGCCGCTGCCGCTGGCGCCTCCGGTTTGGTGGTGCCCGATCTGCCCTTGGAAGAAGCCGAGACCCTCTCGCCCCTGGCGGCCGCCCATGGCCTCGACCTGGTGCTGTTGGTGGCCCCCACAACTCCACCAGAGCGCCTGACCCGCATCCATGCCAGCAGCCGCGGCTTCACCTATCTGGTCAGCGTCACCGGCGTCACGGGCGTGCGCACCAACCTGGAGGCCCGCGTCGAACCCCTGGTGGCCCAACTCAAAGCCCAAGGTGGCGTGCCTGTGGCCGTTGGTTTTGGCATTTCCGGTCCCGAACAGGCGGCCGAGGTGCGCCGCTGGGGAGCCGATGGCGCCATCGTCGGCAGTGCCCTGGTGCGGCGCATGGCCGCAGCCGCTGCCGCAGGAACTTCGGTGGCGGAGGCCGCCGAAAGCTTCTGCCGGCAGCTGCGGGCCGGCCTCGATGGCAGCGACGGCCCCCACTCCGCTTGAAGCGTCGGTCGGGCCTAACCTGCCCTGCCATTGGTTCAATCACGACAGATGCGTTTTGTTCTCTGGGGCACCTACTGCGACGACGCCCTGCAGAAACGCACGCCCTACCGCCAGGAGCATCTGGCGGGGCTGCAACGGCAAAAAGACGCCGGCACCTTGATCACCCTTGGACCCACCGAGGGCAGCACCCATGTGTTCGGCATCTATGAAGCCGACAGCCCCGCCAGCGTCGAGGCCCTGGTCAAAGCAGATGTGTATTGGCGCCAGGGCATCTGGACGGCCGTAGAGATTTACCCCTGGATCCAGGCTTTTTAGGTAGAGCCCCAAGCGCCCCCTGTTACCTGGGCGCTTGGGGCAAAAAAAAGAGCCCCGTAGGGCTCAAGTAGCTGGAGACAACGGCAAAGCCGTTGATCACCAGAGGCCGCGGATAGGAGCGGGAGCGGGAGCGGGCTCGGGGATGGGGATGGGAGCGGGCTCGGGGGCGGGAGCCGGGGCGGGAGGCTCGACTACAACCACGGGAGGCGAGCTGAAGCGGTAGCGGAAGCCCAGCTTGGCGCCGTACTCGTTGTACGACTGGAAGTCGAAGTTGTCGGTGTTGATGCCGCTGGCACCGGAGTAAATGCCTTCGGCGTAGATGTCCCAGTTCCAGTTGACTGCGTAGGCCACGCCCAGCTTGCCTTGCCAGCCAAGAGCGCCTTGGTTGCCGCTGCCAAAGCGGTATCCGTCGACAGTAAAGCTGGGAGTGCTCAAGTTGG
The DNA here is from genome assembly GCA_040399485.1 of Cyanobium sp. Classification (GTDB taxonomy): domain Bacteria; phylum Cyanobacteriota; class Cyanobacteriia; order PCC-6307; family Cyanobiaceae; genus Cyanobium. The sequence goes on from JBBASD010000003.1 coordinate 1,827, forward strand.
TGTAGCCAAGGCCACCACCGATATAAGGCACCCAACGGCCGAAGGGAATGTCCAGGTAGACGCTGGCGAAGACTGAATTCTGGTTCAGGTTGCCGCTGGCACTGTCGGAGGCGCCACTGAATTCATCACTTCTGATATTAACTTGATCCAGGCTGCTGCGGCCGAAGACATAGGTCAGTTCGGTGCGGATTGCTCCGAAGTCATAACCAATACCACCGTCGGCGCCGAAGCCACCTTTTAAATCGAAATCGCCATTGAAGTTGGCAAAATCAACGTTGTCTTGAAAATTCCAGCTCCCGGGCCAGCTGTAGCCGGCACCTGCGGTGACGTAAAAGCCGGTGCCCTGGACGGAGGAAGAGCCCACATTGCCGATCACGGGAATGTAGGTTTGGGCCACCTCATTGGCTTCCTTGGGGGAAGAAATGCTGAGGGGAGCGCCTTGGCCCTGCAGTTGGGCGGCGCCGGAGGGGGTGGCAGCCATCGAAGGTGCGGCCAGAAGGGCCGAACCTGCAGCGGCGAAACCAATACCGCACAGGGCGGCAAGGCGATTGCTGATGGTCATTTGAAATGGGTTCTCACACCGTTGTCTGTCTAGTTTGTAACAACTCCCCCTTCAGCCTTTCGTAGGCCACTGGTTTTCGTGGCACAGTAACCCTTTCTTTTTGCCAAAGCCCTTATCGCGCAAGGCTTTAGCTCGAACGGGGCCAATTTTCCAGCGCCTGTTTCCAGGCCCAGGCGCCCACCTTTTCGGGGCCGTCGGGGCCCAGAACCTTGGCGTAGCCATCCATGCGGCCGATGCCCTCGGCCGCGATCCGGGCGATGGCCTCTGGACCGTCGATGCCACGGCGCTGCAGCGCCTTGAGCTTGAGGGTGCGGTCCCGTCGCACGATGTTGCCCCCATTCAGGTGGCAGCCGGCGCAGGTGTTGGCAAACAGGCGCCCCCCCTCGGCCAGCTGGGCGGGGCTTGCCAGCACGGCGACTTGAAGCTCCTGGAGCTCCTGGGGCTCCTGGGGCAGGCCCCAGGCGGGCAGCGGTTGGAAGAGCCAGTGCAGCAGGCCCAGCAACAGCAGCAACCAGCCCAGAATCAGCGCAGCCTTGGGGAAACGCTTTGGGCCGGGCAGGGAATCAGTGGTCATGGTTTGAGGGCCGCCGCGACGGTCTCCATTCTCAGGGTCAGGGACCGCTGGCTGCCAGTGATGCCTTGTCAGCGCCCGGCAGCCAGCCGATGCGCTGGTTGGCGCCTGACGATGGCGACCAGGTTGCGGCGGTCTATCGGGACGCCGTCATCAGCCAGGCCCAGGGTCTCTACAGCGAGGCCCAGATCAGGGCTTGGGCCCAGGTGGCCCAGGAGCCCTCCTTCAGGGCGATTCTGGAGCGGGGCCTGGGTCTGGCCAGTTGCTCCGGCTCAGACCAGGGCAGCATCGAGGCCTTTGCCGTGTTGGAGCCTGGCCATCGCCTCTCGCTGCTCTACTGCCGTGGCCGCTCCAATCGCCAAGGCCGGGCCAACGCCCTTATGGATCACCTCGAACAGCACGCCCGTGCCTCGGGTTGCACCCAGCTGCACACGGAGGCCAGCCAGCTGTCCCGGCCCCTGCTGCAGCGAAGGGGCTGGCTTACGGCAGCGACAGAAGATGTGATTTTTGCCGGACTGCCATTCCAGCGCTGGCGGATGATCAAGCCCCTGACCAGCAGCAGGACCCGCCATGGCTGAAGCCCAGCTCCAACAATTTCTGACCAAGGTGGCCCAACTGAATGCGTTTGTCAGCCGCTGCCAATCCCAATCAGATTTATTGCAAAGTCTGCGTGATTGCAGCCACCATCAACAAGTGGTTGATCTGGCCCAATCCATGGGCTTCGACATCGGTCGCCGCTGGGGGGATTCGCTTGGTTCAGCTACCAATGGTCGCGATAGTTTGTTGGCGGGAACCATCCCGGCCCAGGGGCAAGAGACCAGCCAGATTCTTGTAGAGACAGATGGTTTCCGGCTACTGAGACTGCATTCCTGCTCGGCTTGCAGCCCGCCGGGCTTTTGGTATGACCAAGCCGAGGCCGAATGGGTGTGTTTGCTGCAGGGCAGTGCCCGCCTTCAATTTGCCGATGAGGACGTTGAGCGCGAACTGAACCGGGGCGACAGCTTGATGATTGCGCCCCACCGGCGCCATCGGCTGGTGGCCACCGATGGGGGCGAAGGCACCATCTGGCTGGCCCTTTTCTGGAAGCCTGACTCCGGCAACGCCTTCAGTTCTTGAAGGGCTGGAACTGGGGTTTGGCCGGAGTCGCTGAGGGCGGATTGATGATCTGGGTGTCACAGCTCACCGAACCATCACTGGCCGAGATGCAGTTGGTGGGGATGACCTTGGTTTCCGGACCGATGTTGCTGCCGCGCTGGAGCATGAAGGTTTCCACCTGGGCCCGCGCCGGCAGCAGCCCCAGGGCCAGCGACAGGACTGCGGCCGCCGCCGGCCACCACCAAGCCCCAGAGCCAGGGCCAAGCTGCTGCCGCCCAAGAGCGGGTCGCCCAGCAAGAAAGGGGAGCATGCCTGCCAACATCAGCAAAATTTGTGACTTATCCCACTTTGGCGCCTCAATCGCCGCTGTGGTCTTCCTGTCGAATTTCCTCAAGTAGGAGATCCAGCTGGTCCAGGGGATCGACCTCCAGGTCTGCGTCAGCCAGATCTACCAAGGGGTGTTCGCCCTGATCTTCTTGGCACCAAACCGCTTCGATCGAGCAGAGCTTTTCAGCCAGCCCGGCGAGTCCCTCGCTCGCTTGGATCCGCAACAACTCCTCCAGCAGCACGGGCATCCGAATCGAGGCCGTTCTCAGGGCCCGCCGCAGATCCGACTGGCTGCGACCGCTATGGCGCAGCCAGTCCTTGAGAAAGCTCTGCAGATCGTCGAGCTGGTCGGCGCTGTAGGTGGTGGCCATGCCGGAAGTGGAGGGATCAGGAGGTGGGGAACCAGCGATCCAGTCTGCTCTGGGCCCGGCGGCGGATCTCCGGAGTGAGGTGCCGGCCACAGAGGCTCAACAGGGCCGTCAGGGCAACCAGGTCATCGCCGAAGCCGATGGCCGGTAGAAAATCGGGAATAAAATCAACCGGAAGCAACAGATAAGTGAGGGCCGCGAGCACCGTCAGCCGTGCCTGATGGGGCGTACCACCATCGAGCAGCATCTCAAGGCATTCCAGGGCGGGTCTGGCCACGGTGCGACCGGCACGGCGAACCAGTCGCATCAGGAGGTTTTCATCCACCGCCACACCGGGCAGCACTTCGGGATCGATGCTGCGTTGGCTATGGGCAGCGTCAGCAGAATCAGAGGTCCTGGGGGAAGGGGCGGCAGAAGCCGCCGCTGGGAAAGGGGCCATGGAGGCTCTAGGCGGGGCCCAAAGGGGCGTGATTTGTTTCCTTTTTAAGCCCAACTTGGCCCATGCCCAGGACGGTTGTCCCCCATCAATTACGCCGGCAACAACCCCACCCAGGCCTTGCGGGCAACCCGCTCGGCCCCGTCTCTGGCTGCGGCAGCCAAGCTCAGGGCAATCCATCAGCAGGCCGGCTACCGTCGCTGCCAGCTCCTGGTCCCGGTCCGATGACGTCCTTGCCCCTCCTTGACTCACCCGTGATTTCCCGGGCTCTGGTGGCCTATGGCCATTACCTGAGCTTCATGGTTTGCTTTGCGGCGCTGGTCCTGGAGCGACGCTTGATCCGGCCGCAACCGGACCGCCGTGACGCAATTTGGATGGTGATTACCGATATTGTTTATGGAATCGCGGCTTTGGGGGTATTAGGGACCGGGATTTTGCGAGTCCTCTACTTTGGACAAGGCAGTGCTTTCTATACGGAGAACCCCCTTTTCTGGTGGAAAGTGGGGACCTACCTGGCGGTTGGAACTTTATCCCTATACCCCACGATCACCTATATCCTTTGGGCTATCCCCCTGCGTAAGGGTGAACTGCCCCAGGTGAGTGAATCCCTGGCCACCCGTCTGAAATGGATCCTCAATATCGAGATCCTCGGCTTCGCCCTGATTCCGTTGCTGGCGGCGCTGATGGCCAGGGGCGTTGGGCGTCCTCTTTTGGGCTGATCCCGCCAGCAAAATTGGTTGTGCGGTCGGTTCCCCTCTGGATCTTCCCTTGGGGCCTGGGATTGGCCCTGACGGGCCTGGCGATGGGGCTCTGGCTGCGGGCCGACGCATTGCCTGCGCCGTGCCCCCGCTCCTCCGAGGTGCGGCAAAGACCAGCGCTGGCCGGATTGCTGCAGCCTTCACAGCAAGCGCCGGTCGAGGCAGACGATTACCGCGACCAGATCCAGACCACGGTCGCGGGCTGGCCCCGTTTATCCCATTGGTGCGTCTGGATCGAGCCCGGGGCCAAGGAACGGCGCTGGCAGCCCGCGATTGAGGCGGCCCTCGGCCATTGGCAGGGGGTGCTGCCCATCGAGCGGGTCACGGATCCGGACCAGGCCCAGGTGCTGCTGTTGCATCGGCGTCCGCCCTTGCTCCAGCGCGATGGCCGGCGGCGGGCCAGCCATGGCAGGACCAACTTGACGGCCCGCTATGTCAACCGGGCTGGCACCTGGCGATTGGAACCGCATTTGCTGGTGATGGTGGCTTCGACCCAGCGCCAGGCAGGCATCCAGGCCACGGCCCTGCATGAATTGGGCCATGCCTTTGGTCTTTGGGGCCATAGTCCCGATCAAGGCGACGTGATGGCGGCGGCGCCCGGGGCCAAACCCGTGCTGCAGCTCAGCCCCAGGGACCTGGCCACCCTGAAATGGTTGTACCAGCAGCCAACGCCCTACGGGCGTCCCAGGACCGCTGCCCCTGACCCCTGAGGGCCTGCCCTTGGCTGCAGCCGTCGTTCGCACCGATACAGACCCTCCTGGCAATCGCCCACCATCAGCAAACCGGAGCCTCCCCACAACAGCCGCCTAGGCAGGTCCACGACCGCAGCCCCCAGCTGCCGATGGGCCCCAAAACCCCGCCGTTGGAAATAGCGCACCAGGCGGGCGTGCTGCAGCTCCTGATCGCGGATGGCCAGCAACCAGGCCCGACGGCAGGGCGTGCATTCCAGCGCCCAGGCGAAGGTGGCCGCCCAGATCAGTTCGCCCACCCCCGCAGTTTCTTGCCCCTGGATCCGCAGGGTGTCGAGATGCAGTCCTGATTGCGTCGGCATGGCCCACCCCTTGAGGTCCCCCAGCAGCAGGGGGCCTTGGCCAGAACGGGGGCGGGCCACCACCACCCGCAGGCTCCAGAGGCCAAGGCGCCGGGGTGCTTGGATCCGCAGCAGCCTTCCCTGGGCAGCGGCGATGGCTTCAATGCGCTCAAGGGTCAGGGCCAAGCTTCAGGGATCCCCACAGGCATCGCCCGGATAGGGATCAGCCAGGACGACGGCCCCCAGGGGCAAGGGGCCGTAGAGGTGGGGAAACAGTTCCCCCGTATCGGGGGCGGGCTCCTGGCGGATGGGCACCCCGGCGTTGGCGATGGCACGGGGATCCAGTGCCAACAGCACCACAGCGGCGGCATCGGCATAAAAACGCTGGTAGGTCGCTGCCACCTGATGACGCCAGCTGGCATGCACAAAGCCAACTTGAGCGAATGTCCTGTCCCTGGTGGACCAGGGGTAGAAACCCTGCCGTTTCGCTTGGTGCCAATCCTGGGTCAAGGTGAGGTGATACAGCCAGCTCGGCGAATGCCAGGCCCGCCGTTCGGCCCAGGGACTCGCCATGACAGATTGCAAGGCGGGACCTTCCAGCCAGGAGTCGAGCCAGGCCCTAAGCGCCTCAAGCCCGCTTTCTTGCTCAAAGCGCTCGGCATCGAGACCGCGAAACTGCCTTACAAACGGCAAGATCAACCACTGCAGCTCGGGCCGCTGGCTGGTTTGAGGAACCTCGAGCAGCTCCTGGTTCCATTGCCGCAGCAGGGTCAGGGCCCGCTGGCGGGCGGCGGCAGCATCCCCGTTGGCATGACGATTTGGATAGCGGCAGTGATCGAGTAGCGCTTTGAATTCGCCATCACAGCTGGCGATCAGTTGGTCGGCCAAGCGATCACCGGGCCAGTCGCGGCCAAGCTGCTCCAGGCACCAACGCACGATCTGCAGACTTTCATCGATCACCCTGCCATCGGCAAGCACGAGCACCGGCACGGTGCCCTTGGCCGACGCGGACAGCAGTTCGGGTGGTTTGGCAGCCAGGCACACTTCCCGTAATTCCACCTTGACGCTCGCTGCCGCCAGGGCCAGGCGGGCACGGATGGCATAGGGGCAGCGGCGAAAACTATAAAGAATGGCTTGATTTGTGCTTCCATCATCACTCTCTGTCAGCGTCCCTTTCTGGTGGTGGATCTCAACCATGGGCCTGGGATTTCCGACTACGGTCAAGCAGCAACTGGCGTTGACGTTCTCCAAAACGTTGGCGATCGCTATCGGAGTGGAGTGTTAAGCAGTAGCGACAACTAACCCCTTGTACATAACTGGGCAGCTGGGTGTCCTCCTGGGAGAGGGGCATGCGGCAGCCATGACAAAGGGCATGGCTACCGCTCTGGAGTTGGTGGTTCAGGCTGACGCGTTGATCGAAAACAAAACATTCACCGCTCCAGCGACTTTCATTGGCGGGAATCTGGCGCAGATAGTTGAGGATTCCACCCTGTAGGTGATACACCTGATCAAAACCTTCCTGCAGCAAAAATGCCGTAGCCTTTTCACAACGGATGCCACCGGTACAGAACAGGGCTAACCGGCGCTTGGGATGGTCCTGGAGGAAGGGGGCCAAAGCGCTGCGGGTCCAGGCCGGAAACTCCCGGAAACTGGTGCTGTTTGGATGAATCGCCCCGGGGAAATGGCCCACCCGCACCTCATAGGCGTTGCGGGTATCGATCAGCAAGGTATCGGGATCATCCATCAGCTGGTTCCATTCCGCCGCCGGCACATAGACACCAACCCCTTGCTGCGGCAGGACATCGGTACGGCCCAGGCTGACGATCTCGTTCTTGAGACGCACTTTGAAATGGCGGAAGGCCGGAGCAGTAGTTGCGCAGGCCTGGCTTTGCAAGGGCGCCAGTCCGGGCACCTGCTCCAGTGCCGCGAGCATCGTCTGCAGCGCCGATTGCGCTCCCCAGAGGCTGCCGTTCACCCCTTCACTCGCCAACAGAATGGTGCCCTTGAGGTCCAGGACATGGCCAAGGCGGGTGAAGCGATCGCGCAGCTCGTCCAGGGCCCCGGGGTCCAGGCAGGCAAAACGGTAGAAACTGACAACCTGCTGGGACATGGACTTGGGCCTAAGGGGTCACGGGAATGGCTGGCTTTGGCTGCTCCATCACCCGGACGCCTGCGGCTGCCAGCAGGGCGCGGTCCTTGAGTTGGCTGGGGTTGGCGGTGGTGAGCAGGGTGTCGCCGTAAAAAATCGAGTCGGCCCCCACCAGCAGACAGAGGATCTGGGCTTCCCGCGTCAGCTGCTCTCGACCGGCGCTGAGTCGCACCCGACTCTTGGGCATGAGGATGCGGGCTGTGGCCACCATCCTCACCAGATCAAGGGGATCGACCGGTGGGCAGTCTTCCAAGGGAGTCCCGGGCACCGCCACCAGGGCATTGATGGGCACGCTTTCGGGGTGGGGATCCAGGTTGGAAAGCACCTGCAGCAGGGAGGCCCGGTCATGGCCGGATTCGCCCAGACCGATAATGCCCCCGCAACAGAGCGCAATGCCGGCTTGACGCACCCGCGCCAGGGTTTCGAGGCGCTCTTGGTAGGAGCGGGTGGTGATGATCGCTCCGTAGTGCTCGGGACTGGTGTCCAGGTTGTGGTTGTAGGCGCTCAACCCCGCTTCGGCCAGTCGAGCCGCCTGGGATTCGGTGACCATGCCTGCCGTGACACAGGCCTCCAGCCCCAGGGCCCTGACGCCCCGCACCATTTCAAGCATGGCCTCAAAGGGGGCCCCTTCCCGGATTTCGCGCCAGGCCCAGCCCATGCAGAAGCGTTGGGCCCCGGCCTGGCTGGCCGCCCGGGCCCGGCGCAGCACCCCTGCCACGTCGAAGTCGGAACGGTCGGTGACATCACTGCTGTGATGCAACGACTGGGGACAGTAAGCACAATCTTCTTCGCAACCCCCTGTCTTGACGCTCAGCAGGGAAGCCAACTGGACCTCGTATCCGGGATTGGCGAGGCGATGCACGGACTGGGCCTGCCAGATCAGGTCGACCAGCGGCAGGGTGAGAAGGGCCTGAATCTCTGGGGTGGTCCAATCGTGGCGCAGCATCATCTACCTGTGTGAACGCCTCCAAAACGGCGGTTGCGACCCTGGTACTCAAGCAGGGCCTTGAGCAGGGCCTCCTCATCGAAATCGGGCCAAAGCACCTCGGTGATGTATATCTCGGCGTAGGCCAGTTGCCAGAGCAAGAAATTGCTGATCCTTTGTTCACCACTGGTGCGGATCAGCAGATCGGGGTCCACCTGGCCAGCGGTGAGTAACTCGGCGGCAAAGGCCTCCTCATCAATGGCTGCCGCCGCCAGTTGACCAGCGCCAACCTTCTCGGCCAGACGACGGGCGGCCCGCACCAGCTCCCGACGGCCGCCGTAGTTGGTGCAGACGTTGAAGCTAATGCCGGTGTTGCTGGCGGTGCGTTGGGTAGCCTCATCAATCTGCTGGCGCAGGCTTGGCGGCAGTTGCTCCAGATCGCCAAGGAAACGAATCCGCACCTGTTCCCGCTCGAGCGCTTCCAATTCCCGTGCCAGCACCCTTTCAAACAGGGCCATCAAGAAGGTGACTTCCTCGCCTGGACGGGTCCAGTTCTCGGTGGAAAAGGCATAGGCGGTGAGGGCTCCAATTCCCCAATCGCTGCAAAGCCGCAGGGTGCGCTTGAGGGCTTCCACCCCGGCCCGGTGGCCCATTACCCGGGGCAGGCCACGTTGACGGGCCCAGCGGCCATTGCCATCCATGATCAAAGCGACGTGGGCGGGCAGCCGGTCTGGATCCAGGCCGGCGGGTAAGGGCCGTCTCTGGGGTGAAAAGGCTGTCGCCAGGGCGCGACTCATCCGCGGTTATCCGGCGTGTCCTGGGCCACGCTACGCCCACTTGGAACGGCGGCCACTGCTTCGCTGAGCAGATCCTGCAGACGACTGCTGGTGATCGGCCGCTCCAGGCGGCCCTGGCGGGCTAGCGAGAGGGTGCCGGTCTCCTCGGAAACAACGACACAAATACAGTGCTCATGGCGCTCGGTGAGGCCAAGGGCCGCCAGGTGGCGAGTGCCGTAGCGGTGAATTCCCTGGCGCGAAAGGGGCAGGATGACCCCGGCGGCGATGATGCGATTTTTCTGAACCAAAACCGCTCCATCGTGCAGGGGGGTGTCGGCCGCGAACAGATTGAGCAGCAGATCTACCGAGAGCTTGGCGTCGAGGGGGATGCCGGGGTTCAAGAAATCCTCGGGGCGCAGATCACTGCCCAGATCAAGAACCACCAGGGCCCCCCTACGTGCCTGGGAAAGGCGTCCGGCCGCCTCGGTGATCACATGGACCGAGCCAGAAACCAGTTGATCCCTGCTCCTGTCAGCCCAAAGCACACCCAAACGCCCGGTGCCCAACAATTCCATCAACCGCCGTAACTCGCCCTGCCAAAGAATAGCCAGGGCCAGGCTGCATGCCAGGACAAGGGCATCCAGCAATTTGCTGGTGAGCGGCAGAGGTACGAACCGCTGAATCAGCCAGGCCAACGAGACCAGGAACAAATAGCCCCGCAGTAGCCACAGGGTCCGGGATTCTCCTATGCGGCCCAATAACAGGACCACAAATAGGGAGGCGAACAGAAGGTCTAAGAGAAAAAGGAGCAGATCGTTGTGCTGCTGCCAGATCACGTCAAACACCCAGGGCAGTCAACAAGCCCTTCTTTGAATTTAGTTTAGCGTGCTGAGGCGATAGGGAAGAACGTCATAGCGCAGTAAATCGACCGGCTCTTCGCGCTTCTGCACCAAATCAGCCATGCCGCCATGCACCAGCACCGTGGCGGGGCGGGGAATGCGGTTGTAGTTCGATCCCATCGAAGCGTTGTAGGCACCGGTAGCGAACACCGCGACCACATCGCCGGTAGTGGTATCAGGCAGAGACAGGTCTTTGAGCAGCACATCCCCCGATTCACAGTGCTTGCCCGCCAGGGTGATGGCCTGTGTGGCCGGGGCGGTCGGGCGATCGGCCAACACGGCCGAATAGCGCGATTGATAGGTGATGGGCCGCGGGTTGTCACTCATGCCACCATCGACGGCCAGATAGGTGCGCAGGCCGGGGATTGCTTTCCGGCTGCCGACGCTATAAATCGTGACACCGGCAGTGGCGACCAGGGAGCGGCCGGGTTCGCAGAGCAGCCGCGGCAAGACCAGGCCCCGCTGGTAACAGGCGTTGGTTACCGCCGTGGCGACCTCGGCCACCCATTGCTGAATTGACGGAGGGTCGTCAGAGCTGACATAACGGATGCCGAGGCCCCCGCCCACATTGAGATCGGAGCAGGGATGGCCCAGGGAGCGGGCCAGGGCCAGGGCGTCGGCCAGGACACCGGCCAGGTCGCGGTGAGGCTGCAATTCAAAAATCTGAGAGCCGATGTGGGCATGGAGCCCATCCAGGCAGGCCCAGGAACAGCCAGCCAGGTGGCGCAGCACGGACTCCAGTTGGTCGGGATCGAAGCCGAATTTGCTGTCGAGATGGCCAGTGCGGATGTACTCGTGGGTATGGCACTCGATCCCAGGGGTGAAACGCAACATCAAGCGCACGGGGCCGGGGTGGGCCGGGGCGATGGCGCTGAGCAACTCGAGATCCAGCCAGTTGTCGACCACCACGGTGACGCCGTAGCTCAGGGCCAGCTCCAGTTCCTGCCGGGACTTGTTGTTGCCATGCAACACGATGCGATCAGGGGGCATGCCCCCTTGCAGGGCCGTCAGCAGTTCGCCGGCGGAGACCGCATCCAGCCCCAATCCCTCAGAGGCCACCAGGGCCGTGATCGCCAGGGAGCTGTTGGCTTTGGAGGCATAGAGGGCCAGGGAGGAACCGGGATAAAATTCTTCAAGGGCCTGGCGATAGGCCCGGCAGGCCGCCCGCAGGGTGGCTTCATCCAGCACGTAGAGAGGGGTCCCGTAGTCCCGGGCCAAGTCGCTGAGCAGGCATCCCCCCACCAGCAGCCGCTCCTGGGAATCCAGGCAGGCACTGATCGGCGCCAGGTTGCGATTGGGACTGTTCGCATCAACTTCGCTTTCGAAGGGACTGCCCGAGGGGATCTCCCCTGCCTCGGGCCCCGTTGCTTCAACGGCAGGGAGCGTCGGGGCAGCGGCTGAGGGCACAGACGGAACCATGACGCTTAAGGGGGGTTGAAAGAATTGGAGTTGATGGTAGGCAGGCCTCTGGCCGGCGGCTGATGATGGCTGAATCGGCAGCGGTGATTTGCTGATTGAATCCTGTGACTTGGGCTGCGGGGATCTGCAGGCATGTTTGAGCCTGGATCGGCTCAGCCTTGGCGGCCTGTGGACAGAGCAGCAGTGGCATACCGAGCTGGAAGAACCGGCGCGACCGGTGGTGGGCCTGCGCCAGCAGGGGGAGTTGCTGGCCCTTGCCTGCGGCTGGTTGGTCCTGGATGAATTACACATCACAGCGGTGGCGGTAGCTCCCGCACGCCGGCGCCAGGGGCTCGGCCGCCAGGTTTTGGCTCTCCTGCTTAGGCGGGGGCATCGGTTGGGAGCGCTAAGGGCCACGCTGGAGGTGGAAAGGACCAATGTCGGAGCTCGGGCCCTCTATGACCGTTTTGGTTTTCAAGAAGCGGGAGTCCGTCGCGCTTACTACCGAAATGGTGAAGATGCCCTGATCCAATGGCTGAATTTGGCAAAGACAACAGGGTGGGGAAATCCGTAGTTGTCTATGTCAAAAGGGCGTGAAATCCGCATCCCCATTGATGGCGTAGTTATCAATATGCATTGCGCCACCAAGAAAATTCCCGTATTGAGCTGTTAAACCCCATTCACCCCTTAGATCCTGATAGGTTGGGGTCACGTGCCCAGGCTCACGCCCATGTTCGAGCGGTTTACCGAGAAGGCCATCAAGGTGATCATGCTGGCCCAAGAAGAAGCCAGACGGCTGGGTCACAACTTTGTTGGCACTGAGCAAATCCTGCTCGGGCTGATCGGCGAGGGCACCGGCGTCGCGGCCAAGGTGCTCAAATCCATGGGCGTCAACCTCAAGGACGCCCGCGTCGAAGTGGAAAAGATCATCGGCCGCGGGTCGGGCTTCGTAGCCGTCGAGATTCCTTTCACCCCAAGAGCGAAGCGGGTTTTGGAACTCTCTTTGGAGGAAGCCCGTCAGCTCGGGCACAACTACATCGGCACAGAACACCTGCTACTCGGCCTGATCCGGGAAGGTGAGGGGGTGGCTGCCCGGGTTCTGGAAAACCTCGGTGTCGATCTGGCCAAGGTGCGCACCCAGGTGATTCGCATGCTCGGTGAAACCGCCGAAGTGGCTTCAGGCGGTGGCGGCAAGGGATCGACCAAAACGCCGACTCTGGATGAATTTGGCAGCAACCTCACCCAGATGGCGGCCGAGTCCAAACTAGATCCGGTTGTGGGGCGCCAAAACGAGATTGAGCGAGTGATCCAGATTCTCGGTCGCCGCACCAAGAACAACCCGGTCTTGATCGGTGAACCTGGAGTTGGCAAGACAGCCATCGCCGAAGGCCTGGCCCAGCGCATCACCTTGGGCGAAGTGCCCGACATCCTCGAGGACAAGCGGGTGCTGACCTTGGATATTGGTTTGCTGGTGGCCGGCACCAAATATAGGGGCGAATTCGAGGAACGTCTAAAGAAGATCATGGAGGAAATTCGTAGTGCCGGCAATGTGATTCTTGTCATTGATGAGGTCCATACCCTCATTGGTGCCGGTGCTGCCGAAGGGGCAATTGATGCGGCAAATATTCTCAAGCCCGCCCTTGCCCGTGGTGAACTTCAGTGCATCGGTGCCACCACTCTCGACGAATATCGCAAGCACATTGAGCGCGATGCGGCACTGGAGCGTCGCTTCCAGCCGGTGATGGTGGGTGAGCCCTCCGTTGTCGATACGATCGAAATTCTGCGTGGCCTGAGGGAGCGTTACGAGCAGCACCATCGCCTCAAGATTTCCGATGAGGCCCTCATTGCCGCTGCCACCTTGGGTGATCGCTATATAAGTGATCGCTTTCTGCCTGATAAAGCTATCGATCTCATCGATGAAGCCGGTAGTCGGGTGCGGTTGATGAATTCAAAACTGCCGCCTGCGGCCAAGGAAGTGGACCGTCAATTACGTGACGTGCAAAAACAGAAAGAAGAAGCCGTTCGCGACCAGAACTACACAAAAGCCGGAGAACTACGCGATAAAGAAGTTGAACTACGTGATCAGATCCGTGGCATCCTTCAGTCAAGACGGGACGACGAACCGACCATTTCCGAAGCTCCTGCAGCCGAAGGCAGCTCCGCAGTAATTGTCAGCGATTCCCAAGCGGCTCTTTCCCCAGATGAGCGCACCCCTGTGGTTACTGAAGAGGACATTGCTCATATCGTCGCATCTTGGACTGGGGTGCCTGTACAGAAGCTCACCGAAAGCGAATCGGTCAAGCTGCTCAACATGGAGGAAACACTGCATCAGAGGCTGATCGGCCAGGACGAAGCGGTCAAGGCGGTTTCCCGGGCGATTCGGCGCGCGCGGGTTGGATTGAAAAATCCCAACCGACCCATAGCCAGCTTTATCTTCTCCGGACCTACCGGTGTTGGTAAAACTGAGTTGACCAAGGCGTTGGCGGCCTATTTCTTCGGCAGTGAAGACTCCATGATTCGCCTTGACATGAGCGAATTCATGGAGCGTCATACCGTCAGTAAGTTGATTGGTTCACCTCCGGGTTATGTCGGCTTCAATGAAGGCGGCCAACTCACCGAAGCTGTACGGCGCAGGCCCTATACCGTGGTGCTCTTCGATGAAATCGAGAAAGCCCACCCCGACGTATTCAATCTGCTACTACAACTACTTGAAGATGGTCGTCTGACCGATTCTAAAGGTCGGACGGTTGACTTTAAAAATACCCTCATCATCATGACATCGAACATCGGTTCGAAAGTCATCGAGAAGGGTGGTGGCGGCTTGGGCTTCGAATTTTCTGGCGGCGCCCAAGAAGAGACTCAATACAATCGCATTCGTTCCTTGGTCAATGAAGAACTCAAACAGTATTTCCGGCCTGAGTTCCTCAACCGCCTCGACGAAATCATTGTCTTCCGCCAGCTCACCCGCGATGAGGTCAAGCTGATTGCAGAAATAATGTTGCATGAGGTCTTTGCCCGCATGGCTGAGAAAGGCATCCACCTCTCCGTTACGGAGTCCTTCAAGGAACGGCTCGTTGAAGAGGGTTACAACCCCAGTTATGGCGCCAGACCTCTTCGTCGTGCCGTGATGCGTCTACTCGAAGACTCCCTGGCGGAGGAATTTCTTTCCGGTCGCATCGGCGAAGGTGATTCTGCCGTTGTCGACATCAACGAAGCCAAGCAGGTGGTGATCCTCAAGCAGGGCGACCTTGCTCCTGCTGCCTTGCCCGAACTCGCCGGGGCCGGCACCTGAATCCAGTGGTGAGTTCCTCTCCAACTGGTCCAGGTCTCCCCCCAAGTGTTATGCGCCAGGTTCTGGCCCCCCCCCTTGTGGTTCGGGGACCTGGCGCCTGGCGCGACTCCCTTGATGGCATCCGAGCCCTCTGTCGCATGCCGCTGGTACTCGGGCGCAGTGCAGCGACGGCCCCCCTGCGCCAGCGCTGCATCGCCGATCTGGCTAGCCATGGTGTTATCGCCACCCAGGCGGAGCTGATATTCGACTGTTGCCACGAAGACCTGGATCGCCTGGTCTCCAATCAACCCACCTTGGAACCGTTTGATGCTGTCGTGGCTATCGGTGGTGGCAAGGTGTTGGACGGCGGCAAATGGTTGGCCCACCGCCTGGGCCTCGCCTGCGTGACGGTGCCCACCAGCGCGGCCACCTGCGCCGGTTGGACGGCCCTTGCCAACCTTTATTCCCCCCAGGGAGCTTTTCTTCGGGATGTGGTTCTAGCCCGATGCCCCGATCTGCTTGTTTTTGACCACGACCTGGTTCGCACTGCGCCGAGCCGAACCCTCGCCAGCGGCATTGCAGATGCCATGGCCAAATGGTATGAGGCTTCCGTCAGCAGTGGCTGCAGTGGTGATGGATTGGTGCAGCAGGCTCTCCAGGTGGCTCGAACGCTGCGGGATCAGTTATTGCTTGATGGGGAAGCCGCCATGGCCGACCCCCACTCAGAAGCCTGGGTGAGGGTGGCCGAGGGCTGTGCCCTGACCGCTGGCTTGGTGGGAGGCCTCGGTGGCGCTCGCTGCCGCACGGTGGCGGCCCATGCGATCCACAACGGCCTGACCCAACTACCCGCCAGTGCTGGCCATCTCCATGGCGAGAAAGTCGGTTTTGGGGTCCTGGCCCAACTCCGCCTCGAAGAAATGTTGGCGGGTCATCCCTTGGCGGGCCAGGCCCGCCGCCAGTTGCTGACATTCTTTCGGGCCTTGCAACTGCCAGTGGACCTGGCGGAATTGGGATTGGCCCAGACATCTCTCCAGGACCTGCGGCTCGTCTGCGACCACGCCTGCCAGGAAGGATCCGACTTGCATCAGCTGCCGTTCCCGGTCCAGCCCACCGATCTGTTGGCCGCCTTGGTGAGCACAACCGCCGAAGTCCTTTGGGCCTGAGCGGCTTGCCCAAGCTGCCGGCCCCTGTCGGCGATCCCGCCAGCATCGATGCCTTGGTAGCGGCCTCCCGGGCGCTGGTCGAGGCGGCCGCCCGCTCCCTGATCGATCCCCAGGCTCGGGCGCTTGCCAGCTCCGTGGAGTGGTGGCAGGGCCCAGACCAGCTCTGCGGCGCAGCGGGCCTGCAGACGCCGGTTGCGGTTTTGGGACAGGGACCCACAGTGCTGTTGCTGCATGGCTTCGACAGCTCGTTTCTGGAATTCCGGCGCCTGGCGCCCCTGTTGGCCAGCGATCATCGCCTGGTGATTCCAGATCTGCATGGTTTTGGCTTTTGCCCCCGTCCCGCCAGTGCGGATTACGACCCGGAGGCGGTGATGCGCCACCTGGAGGCCCTGCTGCCGCGCCTCGGGCCAGGGGTGGGTCTGATTGGGGCCTCCATGGGGGGCGCGGTGGCAGTAAAGCTGGCCCGGCGCCATCCCGAAGCCATTTCCCGCCTGCTGCTGTTGGCCCCGGCAGGGCTGACGGGCCGCCCCATGCCGGTGCCACCCCTGCTGGATGCCTTGGGGGTGCGGTTCCTGGCGCGGCCGGGGGTGCGCCAGGGGTTGTGCCGCAGTGCCTTTGCCGATCCCGACAGCGCCGTCGGCCCCGCCGAGCTGGAGATCGCTTCTGTGCACCTGCCAACCCCCGGTTGGTCCGAGGCCCTGCGACGCTTTGCCCGCTCCGGCGGCTTCGCCGGTTGTGGCGCCCCCTTGCCTAGCCAGCCCCTGGCCGTGCTCTGGGGTAAGGACGATCGGATCCTGAGGCCGCCCCAGAAACGCGCTGCCCAGGCGCTGTTGGGCAACCGCATTGAGGAGTTGGTGGCCTGTGGCCATCTGCCCCATCTCGACCAGCCCGCCACGGTGGCCGCCGCCTGGCGCAAGGGGAGCCTGGGCAAACAGGGGCTCTGATCACAGCGATGGTCCCCGATCACCCAGGATGGACGGATTGTTGCTTCCTCTGCCTTGCCCCCCTTTGGCGATCGGATCCCCGGGCTGCTGCAGCGGCTCAAATCGCTTCTCGTGGCAGGCTTATTGCTCTTTTGCCAGACAGTGGCCGGGGCGCCGGCCCAGGCCTCCCTGCTGCATCTGGCCGGCCCGGTGCCCTCCAACCTGGGGCTGGAGCAGAACCACCTGGCGCCCTGCGGGTCGCCAGCCCACTGCGCCAGCGCCCGCTGGCCCCTGACCCAAGCGGGCACCAGCCTTGAGCAACTGGTGCCCGTGATTTTGGGCCTTGAGGGGGTGGAGGTGGTTGATACCAGGGCGGGATACCTGCACGCCACGGCCAGCAGCCGCTTGTTTGGCTTTGTCGATGACCTGGAAATTCACACCCTCCCCGCCAGCCACGAGCTGGAGGTGCGGTCAGCATCCAGGCTGGGCGACTCCAATCTGGGCGTGAATGCCAGGAGGTTGGAACGTCTGCATAAGGCCTTGCTGGAGGCCCATGTGGTCGCGGCAACGCCAGAGTGAACCAACCCTTGCTTGGTATTTCGCTGTGGCTACCCCCTCTCCGCTTGCGCCAGACACCCGGTTTCCAGACAACTGGAACCAGCCCACCGCTGCAGATCGCCGCTTCGTACTGGCCTGGTCAGCCCCCTGGCTGGCGGCCCTGTTGAACGTGCTTCCGGGTCTGGGGGCGGGCTATCTCTATCAACGACGCTGGCGGCCTTACTGGATCACCAGTGCGGTCAGCACCTCCTGGTTTGCCCTGGGGGCTTGGCTGGCCCAGAACCGGGTTGCCACCCAGGAATCCGACCGCTGGGTAGGTTTGGCGGGCCTGGTGTTATTGGCCCTGGTCACGGCGGCGGAAGCCTTTCTGGCCGGCCGTCGAGCGCGCATTGACTAGAGAATGCTCCTTCCGCCAGATCCTTGCCACCAATGAGTTCGGGTTCTTCCCTCCCGCCCGCAGAGGCTGGCCCCAGCATTGCGGGGGGAGGCTCCAGTGGTGGGCCGCTGCTGGCCCTGCTGGCTCGGGCCCTGGAGCTCTGGTTGCGGCAGCAATGTCAACAGATCGACAGCCTGGATATCCAGCTGGAAGGATCCGCCGCCCGGTTGCTGCAAGGCCAGCTGCAGGCGGCCCGATTGCGGGCCCGGCGGGTGGTTTTTCAGGATCTGCGCTTCGAATCGATCGAACTGCGGGGTGAGGCCATTCGCCTGCGGCCGGGGGCGGCCCTGCGGGGCCAGGGCAACCTGCTGCGGGAGCCCTTTCGGGTACGGGGTCAGCTTTATCTCAACAGCGAGGACCTGAATCGCTCCCTGGGCTCGGCCCAATGGCGCCAGCTGGGCGACAACCTGGTGGAGGCCCTGCTGGGGGTTTCCCCCTTGATGCGGGTTCGCATCCTGGACAGGCGCCTGATCTTGAGCGCCCCCAGCGCCGGCCAGGACCGGCCCATTGAGGTGGCAGCGACCCTGGCGGCCTCCGATGGCACCGTCGTGCTTCAGACCCAGGCGCAGGGACCGATCTACCGGTTGCCGATGGATCCGGCGATTCACATTGAGCGGGCCGAGTTGGAGGCCGGCATGTTGCTGTTGGAGGGCGAGGCCCTGGTGCGGCCCTGACCGCCCTTGGCTGCCAGGTATGTGGGCCAATCGCTTGGGGCTTGACCCTGTGCCATGGGGCTGGATTGAAGCTTCAGGGCCGCTGCAGCAGGGGCAGGGCGAGGGTGACGAGGGAATAGACCACCGCCGGCACGAATAGATAGCTGTCGATGCGATCCAGGATGCCACCGTGACCAGGGATGGCGTCACCGGAATCCTTGAGGCCCGCATCCCGTTTCATCATCGATTCGGTGAGGTCCCCCACCAGGGCGAACAGGGCCACCACAATCCCCAACACCCCCCCCAACAGCCAGCCGAGCCTCCAACCCAGGAGTAGGCCGCCACAGGCACCCACCAGGGCCGCACAGCCCACGCCCCCCAGGGCCCCCTCCACGGTTTTGCCGGGGGATATGGGGGAGAGGGGCCGGAGTCCCCAACGCCTGCCGATCACATAGGAGCCGATGTCGGTGGCCACAATCAGGAAACAGGCCAACAGGGTGAGGGCCAGCCCCGAGGTCCAGGGCAGGGTCAGCCCCGGCATCGTGCCGGTCAGATGGGGGGCCAGGGCCGGATCGCTGAGGTCGCGCAGTTTGATCCAGTGGCTGGGCAAAAAACCCAGGTAGAAGAGGCCGAAGATGGAGGCGGCGATGTCGGCGATGGTCCCGGTACGGGGCTGCAACATCAGCCAACCACAGATCACAGCGCCGGAAGCGGGCAGCACCGCCGTCGCCACATCCCCCACACTCGCCCCCGTCGTGGCGGTGGCGCTGTGGGCCAGCCAGCCGCCGGCGGCGGCCTCGGTGCTGAACAACAACAACTGCACGGCCACCAGGGTGGTGCGGGCCGCTGGCCGGATTCCCTTGAACTGGGCCATGCGGAAAAACTCCAACAGTCCCAGGTGCACGATCACCCCCACGGCCAGGGTGAAAAACCAGCCCCCCAGCACCACCACCAGGACGCCGATGCCTCCAGCCGCCCAGCCACTGGCCAGGCGGGCCAGGGAGGTGCGGGTGCGGGGCTGGGGAAGCGGCGGCAAAGATGAACTCGGGGTGGACTAACGCTCGGCGGCAATCAGGAAGAGGGGCTCGGCGGCGGCCAACTTGGCCTGGCTGCCGCGCCTTTGCATGCGATGCACCGTGGCTTGCACCACTTGCACATCGAGGGCTCCCAGCTGACTCAGGGTATCGGTGGCATCAACCAGGCCCTCCAGGCTGACGGTGCTGATCACCAGGCGACCGCTGGGGCGTAGATGCTGCCAGACCGCCAACAGCACATCCCCCAGGGGGCGGCCGACTTCGAGCAAAACCCGATCAGGGTGGGGTGGTAACTGGTTGAGGTCGGCCGGGGCCTGGCCGGCATGGATGTGGAGGTTGGTGATGCCAAAGCGCAGGCGATTGCGTTCGAGCAGTTCGATAGCTTCCGGGTCCCGTTCCAGGGTATGAACGGCACCGGTGCTGAGCAGCCGGGCGATTTCCAGGGCCAGGGCCCCCGTGCCCCCCCCCACATCCCAGACGAGGGAATCGGCCCGGGGCCTGAGATGGGCCAGCAGCATCACCCGTAGCTCCATGGGGGTGGGGCTGAAGCCCGGAGCATCTTCAAAGGCACCATCGGGGAGACCCGGGGTGACGAAATCCCAGTGATATTCGTCGTGCAGGGGGATCAAACCGGGGCAACCACCCACAAGGTATCAGCGATCTGGCCAGGCCACTGATGCCGTTGGTCCAGCAACCAGCGGGTCCGCTCCCCATCCAGCCGCTCGCCGGGAATCAGCAGGGGGATGCCAGGCGGGTAGGGAACCAGCGGGCGGGCCGCAATCGCCCCCGTTGCCTCCCTCAAGGGAAGCTCAACGGCCTGCGCTCGCCAGGCGACCCCCAGGGGCAGGGCGAGGTTGGCGACCAGGGGCAACGGCGGCGCCGCAAAGGGGGGCAAGGGTGCACCGCCCAGGGCGGCACGCAGAGCCAGGAGCTGGTGGCACAGACGCCGTTCGAGCCCCGGTGGGGGGCGCAGGCCGAGGCAGAAGGTCAGGCTGCCCGGTTCGGGCAACTCGGCAATCACGCCCCGCTCCAGCAACCAGGCATCGGCCTCCAGACCATTGATGCCGATCGGGGCGGTGGCCAGCACCAGCCGCAGGGGATCGTCGTTGCGGACGAGGGGCAAATCCAGCGCCTCTAGCCGGCGACGCAGCTCCAGAGCGCGCCGTGCGGCCCGGCGGCGAAGGCGCTGCCCTGCGGCCGAAAGGCCATCGTCGAGGGCGGTGGCGCAGGAGGCCAGCAGCAGGGCGCTGGGGCTTGAAGTCTGCAGCCAAAGCAGGGAGCGATCTAGAGCATGGTGATCGATGCGGAGACCCTGGGCCAGCAGAACGGCGCTCTGGGCCAGGCCGCTGGCCGCCTTCTGCAACGACAGCACCACTAGATCGGCCCCGGCGGCCAATGCGGAACCATCGCCATGGGCCTGGTCCACCAGCACCGGCAGACCCCCGGGACCGCCGGCGCTGCCATGGGCGAGGGCCACCAGGGCCGCCAGATCAGCCCCGCGACCCTGGTAGGTGGGATCGACCAACACCAGGGCAGCGACTGGGCCCTGGCTGAGGGCTTCGTTCAGCACCTGGCCGAGGTGCGCGGGCGGGGGCGGCAGCCAATGGCCGCTGAGGGGATCCAGGGGCAGCCCGTAAAGCAGCGGCTCCAGGTCACCGAGAACGCAGGCATGGAGCAGGGAGCGGTGCAGATTGCGGGGCAACAGCACCCGCGAGCCGGGCGGACATAGCCCCAGCAGGGCCGCCTGCAGTAGCCCCGAAGCGCCGTTGACCCCGAACCAGCAGGCATCGGCCCCCAGGGCTGTGGCGGCCCGCCGCTGGGCTTCGGCCACGGCTCCTTGGCTTTCGAGGGGACCGCCGAAGGCCGGCAGTTCGGGCAGGTCCCAGGATCCGGGTCTTTGGCGCAGGAGACGCTGCAGCTCTGGGGCCAGGGCAGCGCCACGGCCGTGGCTGGGGAGATGCAAGGGCAGGGTCGGCCTTTGCCGTAGGACCGCCAGCAGCGGCTCGGCGATCCCCGCACCCCTTGCCCCAGCCATGGTGCCCCGAACGTCTTTCTAGAGTTTGATCACCCCTGGCCCCTGGCCTTTGACCTTCGCTGCCGCGTCTGCGCCTGCTCCCTCAGCGCCTTCTGTGCCAATGGCACCCTCGGGGCCACGCCCCGCAACGGGGCCGCCGCAGCGCAGCCGTCTGGAGATGGGCCCCGATGCCGGCTCCGATCCAGCTGTCTTGCCGGCAGAGCGACCCGACGACGACGCCCCCAGCTACGACCCCAAGGCGGACCTGCGCTGGCTGCTGCTGCGCCCCTGGATCCTGATCAGCCGGCTGCTCGTGGTGCTGTGGCAGCTTGGAACCCTGGCCCTGGTGTTAGTGAGCCAGTCCCGCAGCCGGGATCCAAGATTGCAGAAGCGGCTGGCCCGCCGCATCCTCACCACCTTGAGCGGCCTGGGGCCCTGTTTCATCAAGGTGGGCCAGGCCCTTTCCACCCGCCCCGATCTGGTGCGACGGGACTGGCTTGAGGAACTGACGCGCCTGCAGGACGACCTGCCTCCCTTTGATCACGCCGTTGCCCTCAAGGTGATCGAGGCGGAACTGGGGGCCCCAGCCGAGAGCTTGTTTGAGGAATTCCCCGATTACCCGATGGCGGCGGCCAGCTTGGGCCAGGTCTACAAGGCGCGATTAGCCGATGGCCGTTTTGTGGCGGTGAAGGTGCAACGGCCCAATCTGCCGTTCATATTGAAAAGGGATATGGCAATTATACGGGCCCTGGGGGTGATCGGGGCCCCCTTTTTACCCCTCAATCTGGGCTTTGGCCTGGGGGACATCATTGATGAATTCGGGCGCAGTTTATTCGCCGAAATTGATTATTACAAAGAAGCCGATAATGCCGAGTATTTTGCCAAACTCTTTGCCAACCATCCCGAGGTAACAGTGCCGCGGGTGGAGCGGTCGTTAAGTCGCCGGCGGGTGCTCACCACCCAATGGATTCACGGGGTCAAACTCCAGAGTCGCCGCGAGCTGGAGGCCCACCACCTGGATCCGGCGGCCTTGATCCGCACCGGGGTGATAGCGGGGTTGCGGCAGCTGCTGGAATTCGGCTATTTCCACGCCGATCCCCATCCTGGCAACCTGTTTGCTCTCTCGGGCCGCACGGGCGATTTGGGCCACATGGCCTATGTAGATTTCGGCATGATGGATTCGATCAGTGATAAGGACAGGCTTACCCTGACCGGGGCGGTGGTGCATCTGATCAACCGGGATTTTGAGGCGCTTGCCCTTGATTTTCGCCGGCTTGGTTTTCTCAACCCCACGGCCGATCTCAAACCGATTGTGCCCGCCCTGCGGGAGGTGCTGGGCGGCGCCCTGGGGGAAAACGTGGGCGCCTTCAACTTCAAGGCGATCACCGATCGCTTCTCGGAGTTGATGTATGACTATCCCTTTCGGGTGCCGGCCCGCTTTGCGTTGATCATCCGGGCGGTGGTCAGCCAGGAGGGGCTGGCGATGCGGCTCGATCCCTCCTTCCGCATCATTCGGGTCGCCTATCCATATGTGGCCCGCCGCTTGCTGGCCGGAGACACGGCCGAGATGCGCGAGAAATTGCTTGAGGTGCTGTTTGATAGCAATGGACGACTGCGCATCGAGCGTCTCGAGAACCTCTTGGCGGTGGTTGAGGGGGATGGCACCCAGGTGGACCTGCTGCCTGTGGCCCGCGATGGCCTGAGGTTGCTGTTCGGCAAAGAGGGCAGTGGCCTCCGGCAGCGCCTGCTGCTCACCCTGGTGCGGGACAACCGGTTGCAGACCGAAGATCTGCAGGCCCTGATGGGCCTGATGGGGCGCACCTTTTCACCGGCGCGCCTGGCGGGGGATTTGCTGGCCCGCATCAACCCCCTGGCCAGCCAGGCGAGTTAGGCCGCAGAACGTGCCTTTAGGGTCAACTCCATATTCGCCCTTGCCAAGTGATCCGGTTGCTAGCCGCCCTGCCCCTGTTGGGCGCCGTTCCCTTGGACACGGCTTCGGCCCTGCCCCCAGGTTCCGCCAACGGCATCGCCAGCCAGGGGCCCCAGGTGGTGATTGAGCAGGCCAGTGACTTTTTCGGCGAGCTCAACGATGCCGAGATCTTGCTGGAGTACGCCCGTTTCGATTCGCCCCCATATGTGCTGGCGGGTGCGGGGCTGGCGATAGCAGTGCTGTGCGGCCTGACCTTTGCGAAGCTGGTTCAGGATCGCCTCGAGGCCTGGAAACAGGATCGGCTGCCCCTGTTGCCCCTGGCCCGCCGCGAAACAATGTTGCCCTACATCGGTTTGCTGGTGGGGGTGACGCTGTTCATCGGCGCCAGCTTGCAGGTGTTTGGTTTTGCGGCGGGTGCCGCCCTGTTGGTGGCTTTTTTGCTTTCCCTGGCCACCGCCGGGGCCTTGTGGGTGCAGCTGGTGCGACTGATGCAGCAGGTGGAAGCGGGTAACTTCAAGGCGGTGGATTTTGATAATTTTGATGAGTTTTTTTAGGGCGTTTCTGGTGTGATGGTTGCTTGCCGTTTGGCGGCAGCGTGCTTCTTGATGTGGAGGTGGCAGATAAGGGTCTCTTCGCCTGAGTAGGCAGGGTGCCTGCAGAGGGAACTGGATCTTTGCCACCTCAAGGCGACCCCATCCCCGCAAACGAGTGACTCCCGGCCGCCGGGGCAAAACCCCCGGGTCGGTCGGCAAGCGGATTTAGCCAGGCCCGGGTCTGCTGGCCCCTTTGCAACATTGGAATCGGCCCTGGTCCGACCCAGCTGGCGGGGTGGTGTTGGGGATGGCTGTAAAAAAGATCGATGCGTTGGCCGGCCTCCAAAGACGAACCCCTGGGCCGGCGTTGCACCGCCAGCACCTTGGCCCTGACATGCAGCTCCGTGCCAATCAGGCTGATGCGTTGCACCTCCAGGTCCACCACCACCGCCGCCTGGCGCTGGCGTTCGGCGTAGATCGCTGGCGGCAGCTCGGCCCGGGCGGTTGGCGGGGCCAAGTAAACACCCAACCCTGCCGCCAACGCTCCCGACGCCCCTAACACCAGCGACGCCACCAGGTGCCAAGAACAAGGGGCCTCTTTCCAGGGCCTAACTAGTCGGGAGGGGCGGCGCAGCAAAAGTGGGCGTATCAAGGGATGGCGTATCAAGGGATGGCGCAGCAAGGGTGGGCGCAGCAAGGGGAGGTGAATCGAACCGAGCCTTCTTCAGCCAGCATCCAATGGTGGATCCTTGGATGGGACCCCGTAGCCGCCGCCGCCTGGGGTTTCGATACGCAAGCGATCCCCGGCCGCCAG
>JBBASD010000003.1:26549-41114 GCA_040399485.1 Cyanobium sp.
GCCTGCAATTCGCTGGCCCCGAGCCGGTTGGCGGCCAGTTGGGCCTGCAGGTCGGCCAGCAGGCGTTCTGGATCGCGGACGGGCCAGGGGCCCGCCGCCAGCCGCTGGCGCCAGCCGGGCCCGTCGAAGTGGCCAGCGCTCAGCAGGGTCACGTTGTCGAGCAGCAGGCCCTCTTCTTCGATGCATTGGCTGAAGGGCGGCATCGAACCCGGCGTCAGTCCACCTACATCGCCGTGGTGGCCGCGACTGGCGACAAAAAAGAGGGGGTGCGCTGTTGATGGCGCCGAATCAGAGCCGTCAGGGGTGGAGGCAAACACCGGGGTGATGACGGTGATGTCGGGCAGGTGGGTGCCGCCGTTGTAGGGGTTGTTGGCTGCCACCGCATCACCGGGCGCCAGGGGCGGACGTTCGCCGCGGGCTACGGCCGCCAGCAGGCTGACAACGCTGTCGCCCATGGAGCCCAGGTGCACGGGGATATGGGGTGCATTGGCCACCAGGCCGCCGCTGCCATCGAAGAGGGCACAGGAGAAATCCAGCCGCTCTTTGATGTTCACCGAGCTGGCGGTCTGCCGCAGCCGCTCGCCCATCCGCTCGGCGATGGCGCTGAAGCGGTGTTGGTACAGCTCCAGCTGCACCGGATCCACACCCGTCGCCCCGGAGTCCGTTGCTTGGACTTCAGCGAAGACTGGGTTGGCTGCGGCGGCCAGGGGGAGGGGCCCATCCCTTTGCAACAGCAATTCGCCGGCGGCCAGCACTTGGGCGCTCCAGCCCTGGGCCAGAAAGATGGTGCCAGTGGCCTCAATGATCAAGGCCGGCCCCACCAACACCTGGCCGCCTCGCAGATGATGCCGGAGCCAAAGGGGCACGGCCTGCCAGCCGTTGGCTCCATGTAGTTCGACCGTCGATGTCCCCTGGTGGTTTGGCTCCAGGGGGTCCGCCGCTCCCGCTCCCGCCCCAGCCGCCGCCCCCGCGGCCAGCTCCAGCGCCCGATCCAGGGGCGGGGCGGGCCGCACCAGCTCGAGGCTGAGGCGTTCGAGCTGCAGGGGTTGCTGGGGTAAGTAGCCATAGCGCTGCAGGTGAAGGGCGCCGAAGGCGTCGGCCATGGCAGCCGGCGGGCCCCAGGCCACCGGCAGGCTTCCGTCCGAGCCGAGCGTGCGCAGGTGGGCCGTCACTGTTTCTTGTAATGGGACATCTGCGGCTCCCACCGAAGCAAACGAGCCATGGGCTTCGGCGCGCAAGGCCGCGAGGGCGGTTGCGGCGGCGGCATCGCTGGATTCGAGGGGCAGGTCCAGCACCCGTTCACGCAGCAGCCGCTCATCGGCCAGCCCCAGGCCAAAGGCCGACAGCACTCCGGCCAAGGGATGCAGCAACACCCGCGTCAGGCCCAAGGCCTCGGCCAGGCAGCAGACGTGCTGGCCGCTGGCGCCGCCATAGCCGCACAGCACCGCTTTGTCGATGGCGTGGCCCTTTTGCACTGACACCCGTTTGATGGCCTCGGCCATGCGAGCCGTGGCAATGGCGATGGCCCCCTCGGCCACCTGTTCGGGGCTGTGGGGCAGGCCGCTGGCCGCCTCCAGCCGCCGCGCCAATGCCGCCAGGACGTCGCGGGAAGCCTGCCCATCAAGGGGGCTGTCCCCCTTGGGGCCAAATACCTTGGGGAAAAACGCCGGTTGCAGGCGGCCCAACACCACATTGGCGTCGGTGAGCGTGGCCGGACCGCCGCGGCGGTAAGCGGCCGGTCCTGGATCGGCGCCGGCGGAGGCCGGCCCCACCCGCAAGCGCTCGCCATCGAAATGGATCAGCGAGCCGCCGCCGGCGGCCACCGTATGGATGGCGACCATGGGCGCCAGCAAGGCAAAGCCGGCCAGCTCGGCCCGCTGGCGCCGCTCGGGGATGAACACCTCGCCAGGGCTGCCGGCGGCGACGTGAAAGACATCGGTGGAGGTGCCGCCCATGTCAAAGCCCACCAGGGCCTGGTCGCCCAGACCGGCGGCGGCCGCCGCACCCAGGGCCCCCACCAGCCCCCCAGCGGGCCCGGAAAGAATCGTGTCCTTAGCCAGCAACTGGGCGGGATCAATCAAACCGCCGTTGGATTGCATCACCCGCAGGGGACTGGATGCCCCGAGATCGGCGCCCACCTGGGCCAGGTAGGACCGCAGAGGCGGACCTACGAATGCTTCGACCAGGGCGGTGTGGCCGCGGGGCACAAAACGGGGGCTGGGGCTCACCTGATGGGAAAGCACCACCTGCTCGAAACCAAAGCTCTGCAGCCATTGCCCCAGACGCAGTTCGTGCAGCGGTTGGCGGGTGGCATGCAGCAACACCACGGCGCAACTGCGGCAGCCGGCCTGGCGGGCGGCCCGCACCGAGGCGGCCAGAGCGTCATCAAGGCGCAGGGGTTCGATTTCCAGGCCATCGGCTCCCAGACGCCCGACCACCTCCAGCACCTGTCGGTAGAGAGGGGCGGGCCGGATCGGTTGCAGGGCAAAGAGGTCCGGACGGTGTTGATCGCCGATCAGCAGGGCATCGGCAAAGCCTGTATTCACCAGCAGCAGGGTGGGGGCGCCGCTGCGCTCAAGCAGGGCATTGGTGGCGACGGTGGTGCCCAGCCGCAGCTCCTGGATCAGACCAGGGGGTATGGCGGCGCCGACATCGAGAGCCAGTAGCTCGCGGATGGCCGCGACGGCCGGATCCCCTGGGAGCTGGGGTTGGACCGACAGGACTTTGCGCACCAGCAAGGGGCCGTGGGGTGGCAAGGCAACCAGGTCGGTGAAGGTGCCGCCCCGATCCACCCAGAAACGCCAGCCGGCCTGCAAGCACACTGACGCCCCTGGCGCCCTTGAGACTGGGTCGAAGTTAAGGCCGCTTCGCAGCGGCGGGCACGTTTGCGGGTAAAGCGGCAGATCCCAACCACCCGTCTGCTTCATATTCTGTTACAGTCTTAGTAACACTTCGAAACCTTTACGGGATCACTGCCATGGAAACCGATTACACCACTGCCATCACCAGCGTTCTTGCCCTCGTTCTGGTCCTGACCGGAATGGTGACCTACGTGCTGACCCGCCCCAGCGACCTGGCTCCAAAAACCCGCTGATTGTTGCGCCAGGCATTCGGACCCTGAATCCCCTTTGATTTCCAACCATTTTTGACGCCATGACCAACACCCCCGCCAACGAAAAGGATTTCAGCGGCAGCGAAGCCCAGATCCACATGGAACAGCTCAAACGGGCCGAGCTATTCAATGGTCGCGCCGCCATGCTTGGCATCGTCATCGGCATCGTCACCGAGGGCCTGACTGGAGCCGGCATCGCCCATCAGATCGGCCTCGGCCCCCTGGTTGATGGCTATGCCGCCTGCCACACCCAGTTCTTGCCGTTCTGTTTTTGAGCCTTGCTGCTATGGATAGGAGCAGATTTATCTGATTTGAGCTCTTTTTAAGCAGCTTCGGTCAGTCAAATCTGCTGTCTCAGAAATAAAATCACCTCTTTACGGGCATCTACTTCTTCTTTGGTACGGGCGTCCACACCGCATGGATCATATTGATAGGTGAGTGTGGAATGGCCCTTGCCTTCAAGTTCGCGAACTATCAAACGTTGGCCATTCGCAGCGGGGCAGGGACCAAAGGCCTGCTCTAGTTTGTTGAAGCTACTCCGTTTGCAAATCCTGTCCTTTTCAAAGCGAAGTGCCATTACAGGTCTGGCAATGTCTCCATTTTTTGCTGCTGCAAGTGCAGGAGCTGAGTAACAGGAGGAGGGTTGCGCCAGCACAGGTGCTGTTATTGGAGATCGGGTGCCGTGATCGTTGAGTAACAGCGCCAATACCATGTTGCCTGTTAAACACATGCCAACGACCCCAACGCCAGCATTGTTGGCGGCCTGGCTTTCGCGGGTTGCCAACTCTTGAATCAGATGCACAATCCTGGTGTCTTTGCCCAACCAGAGATCCCGCAGTTCTTGGCGGATGCAGACCTTGGCGAGGCCAAACCAGACGTTGTCATCACCAGCACTGCCAAACAACAGGGGTAAAATCACCTTAAATCCTGCCTTGACAAAATAGTCGCCAAGTTCAAAGGTTATTTCGGCTAGGCCTGGCAGCTCATGGAGCAGAATCAGCGGTGGGCCCTCACCCCTGACAAACAGTTCGATTTGGCCTTGGTCTTTAGAAACAAAGACTTCGGGTTTGAAATCCCAATACTGGTTGGTGTTAGCCATGGGGTTGATTCGTGAAATTATGCACGAAAGTGGTGATTGATTGGTAATCTAGCCAATTCAATCTAACCACGCCATGGTGTGGGCATCAAGTCATCCTTCAAACGCCTGCCATTACCTGGCCCCAGTGGGTGACGTTGTTGGCTGGCTTCCCATCACAAGAGTCGGGTATCAAACGAGAATGCTTCATCGCTGAGGATGCGTACCCGCTGCATTTCTGGATGCCGAGAGTTGAGCAGGACATTGCGTTCGACATTTATAACTGCTGACGGCACGTTCAAAGCCGCAGTGCGTCCGCTGGTGAGCCACGACGACCCGAGTGATTGGAGCGCTGTTGGAGCTGGCACCGAATGCCAGCCATCCGGCAGCGATACCAGTTCGAGTACTTCTGTAGTCAGGTCATCAGGGAGTTCGAAGGCGAGCAGCCTTAAATCGGTCGGAGCCGTGAGCGGATCGACATGGACAAGCACTTCAAGCGCCGCGAGCGCCGCAGAGGTGGCGGTGTAGACAATGGGATGGCCCTTGTTGTGCCAGCGCCCGGAGGTGTACATTCCGCCGATGCCATCAAGCGCTATATCCACGTAGGGCTTGCGGCAGATCCGCCAAACGCGCATCAGCTAAAGATCCCGTAGTTGAGACGCAGCAATACTTCTTCGACCTGACGAGTGCCGATATCGGTGTCTAAAAGATCGAGAGGCATCTCGCAGCCCAGTGCACGGTTGGGAGTCTTCAGCCATAGGCGAGCCTTTTCGATAGAGCCAAGTACTTCGACGGCCTGAGAGAACGTGCTTGCCACCCGATAGAGCCGATCAGACTCCTGGGGGTTGAGGTGTCGCGCTTCCTTCCTACGGGCGACAGTTCGAGGAGGAATCCCAAAAACTGCTGTTAGATGCTGCGGAGAAATTTCAAGTTGCTTTGACAGCGCTAAAAACGCGGAAAAAGGCAGACCACTGCGGATCGCATCGCGAAGTTCGGCAAAACTGGTTGCTTGCAAGCGCAAGATTGAGGCCGCTCCTCCCAGGCAGGGACTGGAGGAGGCAGCTGTCGATGCGGTCTGGTTTGTCATATGGCAATGCTAGCGCGGCCATCTGGCCTTGCCAGGCAAGAGGCTTCCGGGCGCCTGCAGCATTTGCGCAACCCCTTTGAGTGAGTATGGAACTCAGTCTTGTTGGTAGAGGGAGCCGATTTTGGCTTGGATAGCTTCTTCTGAGAAGCCTTGAACTTGGAGGAGGATGATGTAGTTATTGATTACGGTTTGCAGATTGGGGTGTTGATAGCCCTGTTGTTGCATCGATACGATAAGAATTTGAAGGCAACGGCGATACATTACCTCCGCTTTAGACAGCTTATTGGTAGCCCGCAGCAGCTGCGCTAGGTTATTCAGATCTCTGGCCACACTGGGATGGTCCTGGCCGTAGCTGGCCTCATCGATCTGCAGGGCACGGCGATACATTAGCTCCGCTTCAGACAGCTGATGGGTGTCCTGAAGCAGGGCCGCAAGGTTACTCAGACGAATAGCCACAATGGGATGATCCTGGCCGTAACTGGCCTCATCGATCCTCAGAGCAAGGCAAAGCGATGGCTCCGCTTCAGACAGCTGATTAGTGGCTTGGAGAAGCGCTGCCAGGTTATTCAGATGTCTGGCCACATTAGGATGATCCTGGCCGTAACTGGCCTCATCGATCTGCAAGGCACGGCGCATCAGAAGCTCCGCATCTGCCAGCCGATTGGTGTCCTGCAGCAGCTGCGCCAGGTTGTTTAGACGAACAGCCACAATGGGATGATCTTGACCGTAGCTGGACTCATCGATCCGCAGAGCGCGGCGCTTCAGCGGCTCCGCTTCTGCCAGCCGATTGGTTGCCTGTAGCAGCGCCGCCAAGTTGTTGAGACACATGGCCACATTGGGATGATCCTGGCCGTAGATGTTCTCTTCGATCCCCAAGGCAAGGCGATACATTGGCTCCGCTTCGTAGTAAGCAGCTTTCGTTAAAAGCAATGTTGCAACCTGATTCAACAATCTTGCCGTTGCTCCAGTTACCCCAGCCCCAGCCGCAAAGCTGGCCACCGCCTTGGCATGGGATTCCAACGGCTCCAGCACCGGCCAACTGCGCACATCCTGCGGATCCCCGACAAAGGCCGCATCGATCCAAGCCAAGGCTGCTGCCAGTTCATGGGGCTCCTGCGCCAACTCCTGCCGCAGCCGCGTCACCTCCTGCACCAGCCTGTGCACCACAAATTGCGGTGCCTCGCAAGAGCGATTCAGCAACGACAAGCCCTCCAACTCCACCAGCGCATCAAAGGCCCCACCAGGATTCGCCGCCTCGCCGGCAATGGCCACTTCCAACAGGCTTTCGGGGATTGGCGCTGGCGACAGCCAGGCCAGCCGGCGCAGCAGCGTGCGGGCCGCCTCGCCCAGCTGCTCAAAGCTGGTCAGCCAGGTAATCGCCAGGCTGGCGGGGTACTGGGTGAGGCGCGGTTCATTCCAGGCCAGCACCTGCGCCCGGCGCTGTTGCCACTCGCTGCGGTAGCCGGCAAAGCTGAGCCGGCGCTGGCTGATGTAGGCCCCGGCCTGCTCAAGGGCCAGAGCGAGATGGCCCAGATCTTCGCCAATCAGCAGGGCTGTAGCTTCGTCATCTTCTGCCGCCCGGCGTTTGCCCTCGGTGCGCTCCAGCAGGAAGGCGGCGGCATCATCTGGCGCCAGCACGTCTACATCAAGCACCTGCACAGAGCCACTCCAATTGCGCAGCCGCGTGGTGATCAGCACCTGGCCGCCGCTGAGTTGGCTCAACAGCGATTCCACCGCCGTTGCAGCAGCTTCGTTGTCGACGTTGTCGAGGATCAACAGCCAGCCCGGATGGGCCGCCAGCCAAGTGAGTACCGCCTGGGCCTGGGCCGCCTGCTCGGTCAGGGCCTTCTCGCTTAGGTCCAGGCCCCTCTCGCCGCAAAGCCCAGCCAGGTTGCGCTCGATTGCCGCCGGGCTATCGGCTAACACGAACAGCACAGCGCAATGGCGGCCCAGCTGGCGCCAGGCCTGCTCGATCGCCAGGCGCGACTTGCCCACGCCGCCCTGGCCCACCAAGGCCACCACGGGTGCAGCAACACCGGCGTGTTCGACAATGGGTCCCAGCCTGGTTTCGATCTCGTTCAGCAGAACCTGCCGGCCCTTGAACAGGCTGCCGAGGCTGGCGTAGGGCAGGGTTTGCGGGCGCCTGCTCAGGCCCGCACTTACCAGCAGATCGAGCACAAAAGACCGCAACACCTCGGTGGCTAAGTGATCGTGCCCCCTGAAGGCCACACCGGCGGGATAGCGCTCGACCGATTTGAGGCGGACCAGGTGGGCTTGTTGCAGCGCCTGTTGGGCTGGGTCCTGGAGGTAGCCGCCATCCCGCCCTGCCCCGGGCGTGGGCGTGGCGATGAACAGCCTCTTGCCATGCAGCAAGGCCAGCCAGGCTTCCCACTGGGTGTAGGAGAGCTTGGGGCCAGCAGCTTGCAGAAACTCAGCCAAGGGCAGGCGCGTCGCCAGATCGGGGTAGCGCTCCTTGATCGCCGTCAGCGTGGGGCCCCCGGCCGGCGAGCCGGTCATATCGCCCACCAGGTGGATCACCCCATCGCAATCCTTGATGTAGTCATCCAGCATCTCCAGGGTTTCATTGCCGCTGACAATGAAATCCTCCTGCACCTTCACCTCCACATTGGGGCGCGTCAGCCCGTGGCGCAGTCGCTCGCGATAGCTGCGAAACTCGGCACTCACCGTGGAGAGGAACAGCTTTACCTGAGCCATTCCTAAGCAGTTGGGAATCTTTAGACTGTAAGGGTGATGGCTTTTAAAGGCACTGCGGTCGGCAAACCCACCGGAGCCTGAGAGGTCTGGAGGGTGGCCCCAGTTGTTTTCTACGCCCCCATGCCAGCTGAATTTGCCCTTCAGCCAAAACCAGAGTGGTATTGGTTAAAGCCGAATCTGGGCTGATACCTGCCGCGATGGCGTTGTCGAACCTCTGGGGGCTCTACAACCTGCGCTCCTCCCCGTACTTTTAGGCCACCCCGGGGCTCTGAGATTGAGGTCACGCCGCTGAATCTGTTTGTCGGCTGGCAGGCCCGGCATCGGCAAGACCACTTTGATGCAGGCGGTGCCAGCGAATGGCCGTGCCGCGGGGCTGGTTTTTACGCCATCCAAAACAGCAGCGACCCGTCAGTCTGAAGAAAAGGGCCGAGTCCATGCTGCGTTTTCTGCTCAATATCCTCTGGTTCGTGCTGGGGGGCTTTGTGATGGGTCTGGGCTGGTGGCTGGCCGGTCTTGTGGCCGCTCTCACCATCGTCGGTCTACCCTGGGCACGGTCCTGCTTTGTGATCGGCAACTTCTCCTTCTGGCCCTTTGGCTACGTGGCCGTGAGTCGCCGTGAACTCAGCGGCCAGATGGATTTCGGCACGGGACCGCTGGGTTGGATCGGCAACGTCATTTGGTTTCTGTTGGCGGGCTGGTGGCTGGCGCTTGGCCACCTCACCTCAGCGGTGGCCTGTTTCGTCTCGATCATTGGCATACCCTTTGGCATTCAGCACATCAAGCTGGCAATGATTGCCCTGGCGCCGATCGGCATGAGGGTGGTGCCTGTGCGGTGACCAGCTACGAAGCCTTTTGATAAATCTCTTCGAGCCGCTCGCGATTCAGGTCGACGTACATCACGGGCTCACCGGCTTGCGGCGCTTCCGGATGGCGGCGTGAGCGCACTGGCTGGGAGGCCCCCCGCAGGCTCTGGGTCATCAAGGCAAAGGCGCCGCCAGCAATGGCCGCAAAACAGATGAGATAGATGACGGCCAGAAAATCGTTCACGGGAGCTCCCTTTCGGTCCACCCTAATGTGAAGAACTGTTAACTGTGGCTGATGGGTTCCCGCCGCTGGGCCCAGGCCCCAGTAGCTGCCAACGCCGTCAGCCCTAATCGCCTGGCTTGGTGGCGATCACGGCAAAAAATGGATCCCCCTGGCCGCCCAGCCAGCCCAAAGGTCCCTCCGCCCGGGTGGGCTCGGCGATCAACTGGGGCTTGGGCCATCCCTGGGCCATCAGCACCTTGGCCACCAGGGCGAGGCGATCCCGGTCGCTGCCATCGGTCCAGACGCGGGGGGCCTTTTGGAAGAACATGCGGTTGGAGAAGGCGACGATCAACTGGCCGCCGGGGCGCAGCACCCGCAACAGTTCGGCGGCCACGGCTTCGGGCTGTTGCAGGTATTGCCAACCGGCGACGATCAAGGCGGCATCGACACTGGCCGACTCCAGGGGCAGGCGCTGGTCCAGGTTTAGGTTCTGCACCCAATGGCGATCGAGGCGGGGATTGGCCTCCAGCTCCCTGCCATTGAGGCCATGGCCGATCACCTGCCGGTAGCGGCCGTTCTCCGGCAGATGGCTCACCCAGCTGCTCATTAAGTCCAGCACCACCGCATCAGGGCCAAGCCGCTCGGCGTAAAGGGCCGTCAAGCGGCTGCGGAAGGCGCCATCAAGGTGCTGCACAAAGCGGGGCTCGGCGTAGAACAGCGCGTCATCAGAACGATCCTGTTTGCCGCGCTCCGCCTCGCTGAGTACGGGCACAGGTAAGGGCATGGGTTCGGGCTCGGCTAAGGACATAGCTATGGCTCACTGCACCGCAACGGCAGCGGCAAGATTGGCATTGCGTTGCGGCCTCACCAGCAGACCCTGCTTCGGGGAGGGGCTGGGGATCGTCGCCAGGGTTAGGTCCTGGTTGGGTTCCAGCTCCAGGGTGAGGGTTTTAAGCAGGCCCACCGTCAGCAGCCGGACCTCCAATTCGGCGAGGGCTTTGCCTAGGCAGACCCGCTCTCCACCGCCAAAGGGCAGCAACGTGACCGCTGGCTCTCCGGCCAGGTACCGCTGCGGGCGGAATAGGTCCAGATCGTTATCAGCCAAGCCATGGCGATGGCTGGCGCTGATGCTCACCTGCACCACCCGATCGGCGGGCACCAGCACACCGGCCAGGGCCAGGGGCTGGCGGCTGCGGCGGAAGAAGCCCCCCACCGGCGGCGTCAGCCGCATCACCTCCTTGACCACCGCATCCAGCCGGGGGGCCCGCAGGGGGTCGTAGGCGGCCACTGCCTCCCCAGGCGGCGGCGGCCAGGGCAAACTTGCCAGCTCTTCTTGCAGCCAGGCCAGCTCCTTGGGGTGCTGCAGCAGGGACAGCAGCAGGCAGGACAGGGAGGAGGCGGTGGTTTCGTAGCCGGCGAACAGCAGCAACAGCAACTGCTCGGCCACATCGTCATCCGCCAGGGGGAGGCCGGCTTCATCCAGGCCACCGGCCAGCAAATCAAGGCCGCCGGCGTTGAGGGGCCGGCCTGCGGCAGCGGCAGCCTGGGCCTTTTCAAGCACGGCGCCAAGGCGACCCAGCAAGCGCTTGCGGGCCTGGAGGGCCCGGCGGTAGGGGCTGCCGGGGAGGGCAAAAGGCAGGGCGAAGAGGCCCCCACACCAGATCTCGAAATCCCCGAACAGGGCCTCCCGATCCACCGGATCGAGGCCCAGCACGGTGGTGGCGATGACGCTGAAGGCGAAACGACGCAGCTTGGGCACCAGGGCCAGGGGGGCTGTGGCCTGTTGCACCTCCTGCCGAAGTTCATCCACCAACGCCACGATGGCGGGGCTGTAGCGCTTGAGCGCCACCGTGGCAAAGAGTTGACCGACCACCCGCCGGCGCGCCTTGTGGTCGGCGCCATTGCGGTTGGCAAGCGACAACGGACCCAGCAGGTTGCGCACGCTGGCCGGCCACCAGCCCCCTAGACGGCATCGCCCTGGGCGAACAGGTCGGCAATCGCCCGCTCGCCGCGGATGAAGACGGTGCGCTGTCCCAAAAGGGTGGTGCCAAAGACATCGCCGTAGCGCTCGAAGCGGGCTTGGGCAAAGTCCCGATCCCGCAGAAAGGCCATGGTTTCGAGCACACCGCTGACCGCTGGCGTGGTCGGCAGCGGCGCCAGGGTGGCGGGATCGATTGCCATCCAATCTCGATAAACGTTGGGCCCAGGCTGTCGGATCCCAGCCGGGACTGCGGGGGGCCAGGGGCTTCGGGCCTGACAACCGCCTAGGCGCCCCTTACTGCGGATGCCGCGCTAGCCAGGCAAGCATCATCAGGCCGGCGGCGGCGATCCAGCTGCCGGCCACCCGCAGGCCGATGGCCAACCAGCGGGGCTGGGGCGGGGCCAGCGGCTGCAGCAACACTGCGGGGAGCACCGCAATCGCCACCACCTGTCCCAGCAAGGCGGCCAGGGCGCCCTGGTGGCCGGCCATGGCCGAGCCCGCCACCAGCGCCACCGGCATCGCCGTGCCGGCGCAAACCAGCAGGAAAGCCCGGGGCTCCAGCCGCACCCCCAGGGCCGTCAGCAAGCCGATAGCCGTCACCAAAGCCGTGCAGGCCAGGGCCTGCAGCAGTTCGGTCCCCAGGCCCAGGCCGACCAAGCCCCCCAGCAGCCAGGCCCCAGGCAGCAGCAACGGCAGTCGGTCGCAACAGGCGGCACCGCCCTGGGCCGCCAGCAGCACCAGGCCCAGCACCAAGAGCAATTGGCTGGGTTGCAGAACCAACTGGGCCATGCCGTCGCCCCATGGCCCCAGCCCGGTGGGCACCAGATGGGCCAGGGGCAGGCCCAGGGGCCAACCCGGGGGAGCCAGCTCGATCCAGCAGAAATGAAGGTTCATCGCAGCGCCCGCAGCAGAAACCCAAGCCCCACCAGCGCGACCCCGGCCCCTGCCGTTTGCACAAACCGGCGACCGCCCGGCCAGCGGCGCGTTTCACCCAGCAAGATCCCCAGCAAATGCAGTAAGCCAGTGGCGATCACAAAAGCCAGGCTGTAAAGCAAGGGGTTGGCACCGGCCGGCAATTCGGCGCCATGGGCGTGGCCATGGAACACCGCGAAGGCCGACACAATCGCCGCCGCCACCAGCAGTGGCGCCCGGATCTCAAACAGCACCAATAGGCCCAGCACCATCCCCGAGACGGTGATGCCGATCTCCACCCCTGGAATCGCCACCCCCAGCAGCCCTAGGCAGCCGCCCAACGCCATCACGATCGGGAAGGCCACCGGTAGCAGCCACAGGGCAGGCGGGCCCAGCACCGCCCCCCACAGCCCCACGGCCACCATGGCGACAACGTGATCCAGCCCGGTGATCGGGTGCAGCAAGCCAGCCACGAAGCCACCTCCGTGGCTGCTGACGCCATGGGCCCGAGCGGGCGCCGCCGCTAAGGCCAATGCCGCCGAACAAGCGACTACTAAAACAGACCCTAAATTAAATAGCCTATCTCTCAATATCCCTCAAGACCCTTTAGTGCCGGCATTGATGCGGGACTGGCCATCGGCGGAGAGGACAAAACCAAGAAACGCCTTGACGGCTGGATCAATTGGCTTGCGATAGACATAGAACAAGGGCCGCTGGAAGGGATAGGAATCCGCATCCGGCATGCTGCCATCGATGGCTATGACGCGCACCGTCTGTTGGTCCGCCACTTGGGCATAGGTGGCATAGCTGATGCCATCACTGCCGAGCAAGCGCAGCAGAGGGGTTGTGGCATCGCGGTCCAAGCTGGTGATGTTGGCCGTTTTGCCGAAGTCGGCACCGCCTAGGACAAGTTCACGGAAGGCCTTGTGGGTCCCACTGACTGAAGGCCTGTTGATGACCCGAATTGGGCGATCGGGCCCACCAAAAGTGGACCAATTAGTGATCTCACCCCGGAAGATCTGCTGCAGTTGGCTGCGGGAGAGACTGCGGCGAAAGGGATTGCTGGCACCGACGACGATGGCGATACGATCGCGCGCCACCGGCACAGCCTCCAGTCCCTGCGATTTTTCTGCTGCTGTCAGGGGCCGCGAGATGGCCGCCAGGTTGACGCTGCCCCCCAGCAGGGCCTGGATGCCGTTGTCGGAGCCGGTGGCGGCGGAATTAACGACAGTGCCAGGGTAGGTGTTGAGGAAGCTGCTCTTGAGTGCCTCATTGATCAGCACCATGCTGGTGGAGCCATCGATGCTGATCGTGGTGCCGGCCGGTACGCTGGCCTCCCGGGGAAAGCGCTGCGTCAGGTTGCCTAGGCCGATGCCGATACCCATGCCACCGCCGATATCAGGGCCACCACCGCCACCGGGCAAGGAGACCCCGGCGGGGATGGCCGGGAGGCTGGGGCGAGAACCGAGCAGTTTGGGGAGCTGGGTAAACAGCAGCCAGAGGGCGCCGATGCCCAGCAATAGGAAAACAATCGGTGGCGGGCCCTTGCGGGAACCACCGGATGAGGTTTCTTTCATGGTTGGGGGGCCTCAGGCAGCTTGGGGGAGAAAGGGGTATCAAGGGCTTGGAGACGCAGGGAAACCTGGTCATCAAGGGTGAGCTGGTCCAGGTCGGCTGCCAGTTTCTCCTGGGGGTTCTCGGAAAGTTCGGCCAGTGCCGTACTGGTGCGATGGCGACCTTCGACAGCATTTTTGGCCGCATCAAAGGTGGAACGGGCCGAGCCGATATCGAAGTCGTTATTCACCTTGGCAATCGATTCGAGGGCGGCATTGACTTCTGCAAGGTCCTTGATGTTTTGCATATCGGATTTGTATTGTTCCAGCTTGATGCGCTCGCGGTTGAGTTTGTCCTTGGACGAACCGACAAAAGCAGCCGCCTGCTGCACCTGCTGTTCGAGGGAGGGCAGCAGTTTTTCGATTTGAATGGCGCGAGTCATGGCCAGGCGGGCGCCATCGTCTTGGCCGGCCCTCTGGGCCAAGCGCGCTTGTTGCTCAAAGGTCTTGAGCTCGTCGATTTTCTGCTGGTATTTGGACTGGGCCCGTTCGTAGGCGCCCACCTGCATGGCCACCGCCTTGGCCAGCTTCTGCACCGACTCCTGCATCGAGATCAGGGATTCCTCCGCCACGGCCACGGCTACCTTGCCGCCCGCTTCGACGGGCCTACCCCAGAGCCAATTCCAGCTGCCGACAACAACCCGGCCAGCCCGATCGCCCATGAGCCAGTAGACGAATTTCTTCACAGAACGATCCAAGCCAGCTCAAGGCTAAACCGGCGCAGGGGTTTCGTCACCAGGCAACAGTCTCGCTGGCCACCTGCCTCCGGCAGATAGCCAAGACAGTGACGGTCGCAGGCGACAGGCCAGAATTTGCCTCCATTGCTTGCCCCGCCGTGTTGTTTCGATTGCTGGCCAGGCCGTTATTGGCCGGTCTGACGGCGCTCTGGCTGCTGTTTGGCACTGCCCTGCCGGCCTGGGCCGAGTTCAGCCTGCCGCCGTTGCCCTATGCCGCCACGGCCCTGGAGCCGGCGATCGATGCCACCACGATGACGATCCACCACGACCGTCACCACGGCGCCTACGTGGCCAACCTCAATGGCCA
>JBBASD010000004.1:0-8473 GCA_040399485.1 Cyanobium sp.
CACGGCGCAGCGCAGCAGGGGGGTGCGGGCGTTGTAGGTGCAACTGGGGTCGCCGATCACCCAACCCCCTTGCCACCAGCGGGCATCGGCGGGCTGGCGTTGGGTCTTCACCTGCAGGGCCAGGGAGGCCAGCTCATAGATACCGTTGCGCAATCGGTAGCGGTGGCGGCGCTGCAGCACCAGAAAGCTGCGGTCGCCCAGCACCAACCAGCGGCCCGGTTGGGGGATATCGGCCAGCACCTCCACCTCAATCTGCTCAAGCAAGCGGTCGCTGTCGATCTGGCGAATTTCGACCTTCATCGTTCAGGGTTCAGGGTCGCTGGCGGGAACCGCTTCGGGCAGGCGGCTGGAGAAACCCCAGGCGAATAGGGCGCCCACGGCCGCCAGCAGGCTCCACTCCGGTAACTCCACATCGGGATACACCAGGCGCAACAGCAGACGCAGACCCACCAGGGCCACCGCCAGGTATCCGGCATTTTCCAGATGTCGGTATACATCCAGCCAGCGGATGAACAGTTCGGCGGTCAGCCGCAGGGCGATCACCCCAATCACGCCGCCGGCGATCACCAGGGGCAAGCGATCGGTGACGGCCACCGCCGCCGCCACACTGTCTAAAGAGAAGGCCAGATCGGTGAAGGCCAGGGTGGCCACCACCGCCGCCAGGGAGGCCCCAGCAGCGCCGGCCTTGGCAGGCAGAGCCGAGTCCAACCCTGGCGATGGGCAGGCCTGAGGTTCCAGCTTGGGTTCCATGGCGCCAACCCCTGCCGTCGCGATGGTCTCGACAGGGGCTTGGAAACCCAGGACCGCCTTCAGGGAGGGCAGTAATTGGCGACCCGCCAGCCATAAAAGATAAAGGGCGGCCAGCAGTTGCAGGGGCCAGAAAGCCAGCACCCAGCGGGCCGCCACGATCAGGGCCAGCCGCAACACCAGCGCAAACAGCAAGCCAAAGTTAAGGGCCTGGCGCTGGCGGGCCGGATCGTGCAATTGGCGGGCGATGGCCGCCAGGGCAATGGCGTTATCGGCGGACAGCACGCATTCCAGGGCCACCAGCAGGGGCAGCAGCAGCACCATTTCGCCCCATTGATCCGCCCCCTCAATCAGGGGCGTCAGGGAGGGCATCGATTCCGCTTCCATCGCAGGGCAGCTCGCTCGGCAACGGAGCGTCAAAGAGGCACTCTAGGGATGCCGGCGGTGGGGCGATGTCAATGGAAGTACGGGTTCGACTAGTCCATGCCGACGCCCAGGTGCGGGTTGTCCATGTCAGCGCCTATGCCGGAGAGCAATTGCTGGGCAGCGCCCTGGGGGAGGCGTCAGATGCTGAGGCCGCAGAAGATCGTGCCCTGCAGCGCTTGATGGCCCGGCTGGCCGCAGCGCCAACCCCAGGGGCTGCGATTGGTCCGGCCGTCGCCGCCATTCCGGCCCCAATCGCGGCCAAAAACCTGAGCGGGCCTGCCGCCGCAGCCAGCGCCAGTGCCACCCCTCACCAGCCCCAGCCCGATTCAGCAGCCAGGGGGCCCACGGAGCACCCGACGGCACCCCCCAGCGAGGCCACCTCGTCGCCCCCCGCCCCAATCGCTGCCGCCGCCGCGCCCACCGCGCCCGAGCCTGCGGCGGAGCCGCCGGCCGACCCCGAGGATTGGAGCAGCGAGTTGCTGCACCTCGATCGGGAACTGCAGCGCTTGCAGTGGGGGCGAGCCGAGGAGGAGGTGTATCTGCAGCGGGCTTTTGGCCATCCCAGCCGCAACCGCCTCACCAGCTATGCCGATCTGCTGGCTTACCTGCGGGCCATTGAAGCCCTGGGAACCCCCGCCGATCCGGCCGCCGCCGCCGTGCCCATGCGCCGCCAGGACCTGCTCAACCAGTGTGATGCCCTGCTGCGGCAACTGGGATGGCCCAGGGAGCGGGCCCGGCAATTTTTAGAAAGTCAGCTGCAGGTGTCGAGCCGGCAGCAACTCAGTGACCAGGATCTGCTGCAATTCAACCTTTTATTGGAGGGGGAACTACTGGCGGCAGGTGCATAGCAATACCTCAAGCATCATCGGAATGGTCCATCAGGCCCGAAGATAAGGCGGTCCCAACCCTCAGACCTGCCGTGATCCACCCGGCTAGTGCCATTTGGTTGGGCGCTGCCGCCCTGGCTGCGGGGCTGGTCAACGCCTTGGCTGGAGGCGGCTCGCTGCTCAGCTTTCCGGCCCTGACGGCCGCCGGCTTGCCGGCTCTGGTGGCCAATCTCACCAATACTGTGGCCCTCACCCCGGGCTACCTGGGGGCCACCCTGGGCCAACGCCAGCAGTTGCAGTCCC
The DNA here is from genome assembly GCA_040399485.1 of Cyanobium sp. Taxonomy (GTDB): domain Bacteria; phylum Cyanobacteriota; class Cyanobacteriia; order PCC-6307; family Cyanobiaceae; genus Cyanobium. Next base: position 2,304 of record JBBASD010000004.1, read on the forward strand.
AGACCAAGCGCCTGGCCACCCTGCTGCCCGCCGCCGGCCTGGGGGGTTTGGTTGGAGCCCTGTTGTTGCTCCACACCAGTGAAAGGCTCTTCTACATCCTGGTGCCCTGGCTGCTATTGCTGGGTTCCGGCCTGCTTTGGGCCCAGCCACCGTTGCGCCGCTGGATCGGGCAGCTGCTGCAACGCCAAGGCCGCAACACCCTCTCTGAAAATCAAGCGATTCTGCCGGTCCTGCTGGCATCGATCTACGGGGGCTATTTCGGCGCCGGCCTCGGCGTAATCCTGCTGGCGGTGCTGGCCCTCACCCTGGAAGACAGCATCACTCGCCTTAATGGGCTCAAGCAGGCCCTTTCGCTCGCCAGCAATAGCACCGCAGCCTGCGTGTTTGTCGGCTCCGGCCAGGTGCAATGGGGGGCGGCGGTGCTGATGGCCGCCGGCGCCCTCGTCGGAGGAGCGCTGGGCGGCAAGCTGGCCGGCAAGGTGAATCCCGATACCCTGCGCACTTTAGTGGTTATCGTCGGGGTGTCCTTGGCCCTCTTCTATTTCCGAGAATTAGGCTACTTCCGGCGCTGAGGCCCTAACGGGGGGCTCCCAGCGCTGAGGCATCGTCAACCTCCACTAACAGGCCTGTCTCCACCTGGTAAATGAATCCATAAATGGGTATCCGGCCCGGGACAAGGGGGTGTTCGCGGATGCGCCGCACGTCTTCAACCACACTCTTCTCGTTATTGCGGATCGTCAGCCAGTCGATGTAATCCCCCGCTGCCGATCCAGGCCCCTCGCCAACATCTTGAAAGCCATTGGCACCAAGCACGGCCGTTTCCAGGCTCTGGGAGAGCAGGTAGCGGATGGATTCATCGCTGAAAAATTCCATGCCGCAATTGCTGTGGTGAATCACATACCACTCCTGGGTGCCGAGCAACTTGTAGGAAATGACAAGCGAGCGGATGGCATCGTCGCTGGCCCGGCCGCCGGCATTGCGGATGACATGGGCGTCACCTTCGCGCAGGCCGGCATAGCCGGCTGGATCGAGGCGGGCGTCCATACAAGTGAGAATGGCGACCTTGCGCGCCGGTGCTAAGGCCAAAGAGCCTTTGGCTCCAAAATTTTGGCTGTAGTTGTGATTGGCCTGCAGGATGGCGCTTCGTTCGCTCATGGATGGGAGTTGATAATCTCCCCATCATTGGATCTAGTTATTCTTTGGCGATAGGCTTTCGTGAACATGACTGGGTATTTGCAGCTACTTCCAGTCATCGCTCTGATCAGCATTGTCAGGCACGTCCCTAACAGCATGCGAGCGGCGGAAAGGGCATAGCCGCTACTACCCATCGGCGTAAGTATAAATACAAGATTATTGATTAAGATTGCTTAGCATCGCTTGGTAGGGGCAATTTAGATCGACTCAATCTCTAAAGCTCTCTGCTTTTTGGCTGGGATTCTGCAATAGGGCCATTGAGATCGATCTGTTTTTGCAATTTTTTATTCCCCATTCCCCATTCCCCATTCCCCATTCATCATGAAGCCATTCAAGATTACAGCAGCTCTTGCCGGCTTGGCGCTAATCGCCATCACAATTCCGTCCGCTCAAGCAGCAACGTTCGTGCCGTTTTGGTTCAAAACCAATGTGACCGCAAGTCCTGATACTACAGGTAATCCTAATCTGCTCAATGATCCAACCCGGGACATCCGACTTGATTCGGTCACATATAATGGTCAAAATTACAATAACTTTGAAGTCGTAAATAGTGCAAAACTACTGCAAAATGATACCTATACCACCGCAGGTGGTGAAACTTTTGGCATTCTTAATTCTGGACGCGGGCCCAACACCGTCATAGATCCCCTAGTCACCCAGGGCCCATCGAAGCCCCTGACAAGCGCAGCTGATATTGTAGGCAGCCTGGGCAATTTAAACCTCAACAGTTTGATTGTCACCCGCGAGTCAGCCCCTAAGGCCAGCTTCGAAGTATCCTTTGCCAATCCCATCAACACCATATATTTTTGGGAACGGGGTGGCACTGCAGGCAGTACAATCTACGGAGATAGCGACATTTTAGTCGAAGCATTAGATGATGTTAGTAACGTGATCGCCAGCTATCAAATACTCCGCCAGAATTACACCCCGGCTAGTTACAATATCAGCACCCTAGTCGAGCGTCCCATTCCATCAGATCCTCCCCTGCTTAACAATGGCCCCTTTAATATTGGTTCGATCGGTTTAAGCCTCCAGGGCGCCAGCACCCGTGCCTTGCGCTTAACCAGTTCAGACAACAACAAGGGACCAATCGGAGGAACTCCTCCCTATTCAGGTGACAACGGCCCCGACTTTAAGTTGATCGGTGCTCAAAATGTGCCTGGCCCATTGCCGTTGTTTGGACTGGGAGCTGCCTACACTTGGAGTCGCAGGATACGCCATCGTGTTGCTGATTCACGAAAATCTATATAATTTGTATCCACTGTAACTTGCCAACTCCTTGCCTAGTTCAAGGAGTTGGCTTCATTATGAAAGTTTAATTGAAGCCCAATCGATGGTAGGTTTAAAGTTTCTGGCCTGTTGACTGTTGCAAACGAGTTACATTACAATCCTGGGTAATAATGCCAAAAAGGTGCAATCAGTCTTGGCGATGACCTTGCTTTCCCTAGGATGATAATGCAGTTGCGCCCCAATCACCATGGCCCTCATCCGTTGGGAACCACTTAAAGAAATCGAAGAGTTGTTTGGCCGTTCCTGGCCGAGGCCGACCATTCGCACCGGCCAATTATTGGGAGTGGGTGATTGGCATCCCCGGGTTGATATCAGTGAGAATGACGGTCAATACCTGGTCAAAGCCGACATTCCCGGTGTGGCCAAAGAAGACATCAAGATAACCGTTGACAATGATGTACTCACAATCCAAGGCGAACGCAAACAGGAGCAAGAAGAAGAGAACAAGCATTTTCATCGGGTTGAGCGGTTCTATGGCAGCTTCATCCGCAGCTTCACCCTCCCCGATGACGCCGATGCGGCCGCCCTCAAGGCGGCTGCCCAGGAAGGCCAGCTCACCGTCACCATTCCCAAAAAAGCATCCGCACCCTCGGCCAGCGCCGTGCAGGTGCCGGTGGAATAGGCACCTGGTTTGATGCACCCCCCGTACCCCCTTTGGGTTAACCGCTATGGAGCCGGCCTTGCCTTGGCTGAGGTCTTCAGCAAAGGCTATGGGACCAGCACCAATACCCTGCTGCTGGCTTTGCCCCGGGGGGGAGTGCCGGTGGCGGCGGCGATGGCCAGCCAACTGAACATCCCCCTGGCAACCTGGTCGGTGCGCAAGATCGCTGATCCAGCCCAAAGCGAAGTAGCTATCGGGGCCATCGCCCGTGGCACCATGGTGTGGCGTGATGGTGATCAAGCGGGCCGCTGGGCGGCCATGGCGGAGCGGCATGGCTGGCTCCAGAGCCAACAAAAGGAGCTGGTCCGGCGTCAGCACCTGTTTGCTGACCCTGCGCCTGAGCAGCTTCTTAATCGGCACCTGATTGTGGTGGACGACGGTATCGCCACGGGAATGACGGCCAAGGCGGCTCTCATGTCCCTTGGCAAGGTTGATGCCGCCTCCCTGACCCTAGCCATTCCAGTGATTGACATCAACGTGGCGAAGGAGTTAGCTCCTTGGGTGGGTCGGCTTGAAGCCCTGGTCTATGTCGAGGACCTCAGTTCCGTGGGCCTCTGGTACCAACATTTCCCCCAGCTCAGTGATAGCGAGGTTCTGGAGTATCTAAGTTCTGCAGAGACCGAAAACAATTCATCTGCATTACTGCGCCATTCCCTAAACCAGCTGCCCTAAATAGGCAAGCCATGGTGCAATAGATTTTTTCTCAGAAATCTAGCCATTGCTGCCAGCCAGAGTTCGACAAAGTGCGAAACAAAAGCGGCCTTGGTCTGGCTACTGTTTAGGATCGGCACCCACACCCCAATAGCCAAGGAGCCCCCATGACCGACCTCGGTAAATGCCCGTTCATGGGCAATGCGGGCAGAGTCACGGCAGAACGGGGGACTTCAAACCACGACTGGTGGCCTAATCAACTTAACCTCAATCTTCTGCATCAGCACCCTCCGGCAGCCAATCCGCTGGGGGCTGGATTTAACTATGCTGATGAATTCAATAAGCTCGATCTCCAGGCGCTGAAACAAGATCTGCATGCCTTGATGACTGATTCCCAGGATTGGTGGCCTGCTGACTGGGGCCATTATGGCGGCCTGTTCATCCGTATGGCCTGGCACAGTGCCGGCACCTACCGCACCGCCGATGGTCGGGGTGGGGCCGGTGGCGGCAACCAAAGACTGGCACCGATCAACAGTTGGCCCGACAACGGCAACCTCGACAAGGCGCGACGCCTGCTCTGGCCCATCAAGCAAAAATATGGCAACAGGATTTCCTGGGCCGATCTCATCATCCTCGCGGGGAACTGCGCCCTCGAATCCATGGGCTTCAAGACCTTTGGCTTTGGGGGCGGCCGTGTCGATCTTTGGCAACCGGAAGAAGACATCTACTGGGGTAACGAAAAGACCTGGCTTGGTGATGATCGCTATAGCGGCGACCGTCAACTTGAGAGCCCCCTGGCCGCCGTGCAGATGGGCCTGATCTATGTCAACCCCGAAGGCCCCAATGGCAAACCGGATCCCGTCGCTTCCGGCCGGGATGTGCGCGAAACCTTTGCCCGCATGGCCATGAACGACGAAGAAACCGTAGCCCTTGTCGCCGGCGGCCATACCTTCGGCAAAGCCCATGGCGCCGGCGATCCCGCCCTGGTGGGTCCCGCCCCCGAAGGGGCCCCCCTGCACGAGCAGGGCCTGGGCTGGCACAACAGTTTCGGCAGCGGCAAGGGCATCGACACCATCACCAGTGGCATTGAAGGGGCCTGGAAACCAAACCCCACCACCTGGGATCAGGGCTATTTCGAGATGCTTTTCACCTACGAGTGGGAATTGGTCAAAAGTCCCGCCGGTGCCTGGCAATGGCTAGCCAAAGATGTCAGGGAAGAGCACATGATTCCTGATGCCCATAACCCCGCCATCAAGCATCGGCCGATGATGACTACGGCCGATCTTTCCCTGCGCTTTGATCCCTTCTACGAACCCATCTCGCGCCGCTTCCATCAGGATCAGCAGGCCCTGGCCGATACTTTTGCCAGGGCTTGGTTCAAGTTGACCCATCGCGATATGGGGCCCAAAGTTCTTTATCTTGGTCCCGATGTGCCGGCAGAAGAGCTGATCTGGCAAGACCCCATTCCCCCCGTCGACCATCCCCTGATCGAGGCGTCGGAAATCGCCGATCTCAAGGCCAAGGTGTTGGCTTCCCCCCTCTCGATTGGCGAACTCGTCGCCACCGCCTGGGCATCGGCCTCCACCTTCCGCGGCTCGGATAAAAGGGGCGGTGCCAATGGGGCCCGAGTGCGTCTGGCGCCGCAAAAAGACTGGCCCGCCAATCAGCCGGCCCAATTGGCCAAGGTGCTTGGTGTGCTCATGGCGATTCAGCAGGATTTCAATAGCCAGGCCAGCGGTGGCAAAAAGGTCTCCATCGCCGACTTGATCGTGCTGGCCGGCAATGCTGCCGTCGAAGCAGCGGCCAAGGCCGGCGGCCACAACATCGAGGTGCCCTTTACTCCGGGTCGCACCGACGCCTCCCAGGAGCAAACCGACATCGAATCCTTTGCCGTGCTCGAACCCCTGGCCGATGGCTTCCGCAACTACCAAAAACAGGACTTTGCGGTTGCGGCGGAGGAGTTGCTGCTGGACAAGGCCCAGTTGCTCACTCTCAGTGCCCCTGAAATGACGGTCCTCGTCGGCGGCCTGCGCGTCCTGGGCGCCAGCAGCGATCCTGCGGGCGATGGGGTCTGGACGAATCGGGTTGGCACCCTCAGCAACGATTTTTTCCTGCATCTGCTCGACATGGGCACGGTCTGGGCCCCCAGCTCCGCAGCCGCCACCAGCTTCGAAGCACGGGACCGGAGCAGCGGCGCCCTCAAGGGCACCGGCAGCCGCGTCGATCTGGTGTTTGGCTCCAACTCCCAACTGCGGGCATTGGCGGAGTTTTATGCCCAAAGTGATGCCTCCGAGCGGTTTGTGGCGGATTTCGTTTTGGCCTGGACCAAAGTGATGCAGCTCGATCGCTTCGGGGCCAGCCCACTGCCCAGCCC
>JBBASD010000004.1:8573-40034 GCA_040399485.1 Cyanobium sp.
CCATGCCAGCCCCTTTCCTTGCCACCGATTCCGGTTGGGCCGCCTTCGGCTCCAGCCTCTCGGCCATCACCCTCGCCGAACTGGGCGACAAGACCTTTTTCATGGCCCTGATCCTGGCGGCCCGCCATCGGCCCCGCTGGGTGTTCATCGGCGCCTTCGCCGCCTTGGTTGCGGTCACCCTGCTTTCCCTTGGCCTGGGGTATGGCCTGCGCACGTTGCTGCCCCCAGCCATCGTGCCGCTGTTGGCGGCTTTGTTGTTTTTGGGCTTTGGCATCAAGTTGTTGTTGGATTCGCGATCCATGTCGGCCGACGAAGCCGATGCGGAAGAAAAGGACGCCGAGCAGACCATCAATGCCGCCGAATCCGGGCACCAACTGCACAGCGCCTGGGCCGTGATCCAAGAGGCCTTTGTGCTGGTTTTCATCGCCGAACTGGGAGACCGCACCCAGTTCACAACGATTTTTCTGGCCACCGCACCGGGGTTTTCCTTCGCCGGCCTTTTGGCTGGTACTTTGCTCGGCCATGCTTTGGTGACCTGGCTGGCTGTCAGTGCCGGCCGTCTGATCGGTCGGCGAGTGGATGAGCGGCTGCTTTATCAGCTCAGCGGCGGCTTGTTTGTGCTTTTTGGACTGGTGGCTCTCAAGCAGCTCATTTCTTAACTAATACACCCTGAGCAAGCCCAAAAGACTGCCAGCGAGGAGAGTGATAATGGTGCGTTTTGCTCCATTGATTGAGTATCAACGCCTAGCCTGTTTCTGTTAAATGTCTCCTAACGTCAAGATCAGTATTTGGTGGCTGGCCATGGATCCACTGCAATGTTCATTTCAATCTCCATCGCAGCATGGAGAAGCGGGCATGAGCCATGCCTTGGCTGACTGGCTGGCCCAATCCAGATCAAATTCCTCGCTGTTGCCGGTTGTGGCCATCAGTAGGGATGGCTGCCTGATCAGCCGTGACCTGTTGGGTCGTTTTGTGGTTCGCCATCGCAACCAACCCGCTGAAGGTTGGATTGCCGCCAACCTACCAACAGCCCATGGGCTCTGCCATCAATTGTGTGTCAAATATGGCACAACACTGACATAATTTTGACGTGGTTTTAAATCCCAGACCGCGGCATCGACAGCACTTTGGAATTACCAAACTGATTGGCCCAAGCCTTGCATTCCCCATGAGAACCTCAATAATCCGTCTCTTGGGTTTGATATTGCTGCTCGGAATGTTGCCAGGATGTGGCCCGAAATCTGCGCGAACAACCTCGTTTGGCCCAGACAAAGTTGGTTCAACGGTCAGACGTATTGACCTCGGGAGTGAGCATAAAGTTTTTGGCCTCTTCCCCTATTTTGATCCTAAAGGTACGGGACATGTCGCGCCCGGATTTTTACAGAACGATGAAATCTATGTTGGCTATTCGAAGTTATATGATTACGACGAGGGGGAATTTTACGAGACGGCAGAGTTTATTAATTCTCAACAGATATTCCGAGGAGCCGTCCTGTTCGACCTCTCCTCTATCACAGGTTTAAGCAGCAAAAAGATTGACCAAGCAACATTGACCTACCGGCTTAAAGAGAGTATGATTCAGGACGAAAAGGGGCTTAGGCTCGAGCTCCGAAAGTCCGTGTCGTGCGCCCGTAAACTCTATACAGCCAACGAAGACTGGAAGGAAGGCCTGGTTGAAGATGGAACCGAATTACCGAAGGATCGTCTGGTGACCAGCCTGCCGGAAGGAAGCCCATCGATAGATGGGGCTTTTTCTGTCGATGTCAGCAGGGAAGTGGCCGATTGGGTTCTCAAGCCGAAGACCAATTTTGGCTTCGTTTTCGTCGGCCCGCGCGAAGATGGATATAAAGACAATGAAGCTTGTGCCTCAAGGCTTGGCGACTTCACCCTGAAAGTGAATTACACCCAATGGATGTCTTAGTCGCGCTCACGCTCGCGCTCAGCCATCAGCCGGTCCCCAAAAGCCCCTGGCAAGAACCAGGAGCTGGCTGTTGGCCGCACCAGGGCCGAGCCCGGGCGATGGACAGGGTCTCCGCCTCATGGGCCGGGAAGCCGGCTAGGGATTCTTTGCAAGGGCCGAATTGCTGAATGGGCGCCTGGCCATGCTCGGCTTTGTGATCGGCGTTCTGATGGAGGCCTTCCGCTGACAAGGGAACATGGCCCAGATCGGCCAGGGAGCCCTGCTGCCCCACCGCTCAGCTCCGGGCGGTTAGCCGTACCAAGATCCCCCTCGACTCTCCAGCTGAGAGGAGGGTGCATGATTGAGTTGTGGCAGAAACCCCCTGGGTTCTCTCCCCTTCCCGCCCCTCACCAAGGAGTTGCCGATGCCCTGTTCCTCCTGTTCCTGTTCCACCCCCCTCAGCCGCCCCAGTGCTCCCTCCCCCTCCAGCTGCCCCTGCGGCTGTGGTTGCGACGGCACCTGTCAGTGCCGTCAGGGCAAAGGTTGTGGCTGCGGCTGCAGCCGTAGCGGTCGCTCCCGCTGAGAGACTGGGGGGCCTATTTGTCCAGGCCCCCCGCAGCTGGAGGCCCCGGCACCTGGGGGTCCTGCTCCAGCAGGCATGGCCTCCCCTTCTGCGCCAGCCTCTGGGTCTCTCGGTCCTCTGGGCCACCGGATTCCTGCCATGAACCTGCCCCCAACCGCGACCCCCCTAACGGCGCCGGCTCAGGATCAGCCACCGCCACCGCCACTGACACCTTTGGCGACACCGCCACCAGCACCGACTGCGAATCCGGCGCCGGTGTTGGTCTTCGATGGCGGTTGTCCCTTCTGTCGCCATTTCGCCGCGGTCAGCGAATTGCGCAGTGGCATTGCCGGCCTGACCATCGTTGACGGCCGGGCCGATGGCCACCTGCGCCAGAGCCTGGCGGCGCGCGGATACCACCTGCGCGATGGCGCCATGGTGCTGGTGGGTGACAGGGTTCTGCATGGCGCCGGGGCCGTGGCCTGGCTATGCGCCCAGATGCAACCGGGTCCGGGCCTGCTGCAGCTGCTGGCCGCCGTGCTGGCGGATCCGGCCCGCTCCCACGCCACCTACCCGCTGCTGCTGGCGGCCCGCCGCTTCGCCCTCGGTCTCAAGCGTCTACCGATCGATCCAGACCTAAGCTGAATTTCACCAATTGATTCCCTTGCCATGAGCGCCGAAACCATCACCACGGCCATCCCTGAGGGCGCTGTCGCTGGGGCTGTCCCCGCCGATGCCGACCCCCGCGCCCTCACCATCCCCAATGTCGAGCGCGTCCTCGACGAATTGCGCCCCTATCTGATGGCCGACGGCGGCAATGTCGAAATTGTCGAAATCGATGGCCCCATCGTCAAGGTGCGTCTGCAGGGCGCTTGCGGCTCCTGCCCCAGCAGCACCATGACCCTCAAAATGGGCATTGAGCGCAAGCTGCGCGAGGCCATCCCCGAAGTGGCTGAAGTCATCCAGGTGCTCTGAAGCCCTGCTTGGGGCGGCCCACACACCGCCCCTTAGGCTCCGTTAAAGCTTCTTGGGATCCGTGCTTGATCAGCGCCTGCTGCGCGATGACCCCGCGTTGATTAGCGGCCAGCTGGCGCGCCGCGGCATCGAGCTCGACTTGACGGGCTTGCAGAGCATCGCCATTGAGGAGCGGGATCTGCAAGAACGGCGCAGCGATCTGCAGGCTGAAGGCAACCGCATCGGCAAGGCAGTAGGGCAGCAAATTCAGGCGGGAGCCAGCCCCGCTGGCCCCGAAGTGCGCGAACTGCGTGACCAGGGCAACCGCATCAAGCAGCAGGTTGCCGGTCTCGAAGAGGAAGAGAAGGTGCTGGAGGCCCGTCTGCGGGAGCAGCTCCTCGCCCTGCCCAACCTGCCCGACCCCCGGGTGCCCGAAGGGCGCAGTGAAGCCGACAACGTTGAGGTGAGCACCTGGGGTAACCCCCGCCGGCCCGGCCCTGGCGAAAACCTCGAAGAGCACTGGCAGATTGCCGAACGGCTGGGACTGCTCGACAGTGGCGAGCGTTCGGTGCGCATCGCCCAGAGCCGTTTCGTGACGCTGCTGGGCCAGGGCGCCCGGCTGGAGCGGGCCCTGATCGCCTTCATGCTCGATCGCCACACCGCCCGCGGCTACACCGAAGTGATGCCGCCGATCCTGGTGAACAGCGCCAGCCTTACCGGCTCGGGCCAGCTGCCCAAATTCGCCGAGGAGAGTTTCAAGTGCGCCGACGACGACCTCTGGCTCACCCCCACCGCCGAAGTCCCGATCACATCTTTGCACCGTGATGAGGTGATCCCGGCTGAGAAGCTCCCCCTCAAATACGTGGCCCACACCCCCTGTTTCCGCCGCGAGGCAGGCTCCTACGGGCGCGACACCCGGGGCCTGATCCGCCTGCACCAGTTCAACAAAGTTGAGCTGTACTGGTTCTGCCACCCCGAAAAGTCGCTTGAGGCCCACGAGCAGCTCACCCGCGATGCCGAGGGGGTACTGGAGGCCCTGGAATTGCCCTATCGCCGCATAGAACTCTGCGGCGGCGATCTGGGCTTCTCCGCCGCCCGCACCTACGACCTGGAGGTGTGGCTGGCGGGCGCCGGCGCTTACCGCGAGATCTCCAGCTGCAGCACCTGTGCCGATTTCCAGGCGCGCCGCTCGGCGATCCGTTTCAAGGAGGGCAAGAAAACCCAGCTGCTGCACACCCTCAATGGCAGTGGCCTGGCCATCGGCCGCACCATGGCGGCCCTGCTCGAAGCGGGCCAGCAAAGCGACGGCAGCGTCAGCTTGCCCGCCGCCTTGGTGCCCTACATGGGCGGTGTCGATCGCCTCAGCAAACCAGACTGAGACAGAGCTGGCTCAAACCCAGCTGGCTGATGGGCCGGCCCGACGGTTCGGTTCGGGGCGCCGCATCCCCCAGAATGACTTAATTGTTGATGAGCCGCATGGGTGTTCTCACCGCGCTGGCGATCCTGGCCGGCCTGATCGTCGTGCATGAGGCGGGTCATTTTTTGGCTGCTACCTGGCAGGGCATCCGCGTCAGTGGCTTTTCCGTTGGTTTCGGGCCGGTGCTGCTGCAGCGGCGCATCAAAGGGGTGCTGTTTGCCCTACGGGCCATTCCCCTGGGGGGCTTCGTCTCCTTTCCCGATGAAGACGACAACAGCCCCTATCCCGCCGATGATCCCGACCTGCTGCGCAACCGCCCGCTGCACCAACGGGCCCTGGTGATTGCCGCCGGCGTCATCGCCAACCTGCTACTGGCCTATGCCGTGCTGCTGGGCCAGGGGCTGGTGGTGGGGATTCCGGCGGGCATATCGGCCACGCCGGGGGTGCTGGTCAGTGGGGTGGTGGCGGGGCAACCAGCCGCCAGCATCGGCCTGCGGGCCGGAGATCGGATTGTCAGCGTCGATTCTGTGCCCCTGCGCGGCGGTCAGCAGGCCGTTGCCGACCTTGTCGAGCGCATCCGCGGCTCCGCCGGTCACACCCTGCTGCTCAAAGCCGAGCGGGCCGGTAGGCCCCTGCAGCTTTCCCTGACACCAAGTGAGCAGGGGGGCATCGGCCACATCGGCGCCCAATTGCAGCCCAATGGCAGCGAAACTTTCCGCGCCCCCCGCAGCTTCTTTGAACCCATCCGCCAGGCAAACCACGATCTAATCGCGCTCACCAGCCGCACATTCCAGGGGTTTGGCAGCTTGATCACCAATTTCGGCGAAACCGCCGGCCAGGTGTCGGGGCCGGTCAAAATTGTCGAAATGGGTGCCACCTTGGCCCGCCAGGGGGGTAGCAGCCTGTTCTTATACACCGCCTTGATTTCGATCAACCTGGCGGTGCTCAATTCCCTGCCCCTGCCCTTGCTGGATGGCGGCCAGTTCGCCCTGTTGCTGATTGAGGCATTGAGGGGCCGGCCCTTGCCCGAGCGCTTCCAGATGGCCTTCATGCAATCCGGTTTCGTCTTTCTGGTGGGGCTCAGCCTGCTGCTGATCGTCAAGGACACCAGCCAGCTGCCGGCCATTCAGCAATGGCTGGGCCACTGACTAAGCGACTGACTAAGCAACTGAAGCGCCGCAGCCCGCTGCCGCCGGGGGCCTGCCCCACCTGCCTTCTGGCCGATCTATGCCCCAGTCACCCTGGGAGCTAAGCTCAGTTCACGCTGCTCAACACCTGGCCTGCCGCATGGCAAAAAAATCGATGATCGCGCGCGATGTCAAGCGCAGCAAAATGACTGAACGCTTCGCTGCCAAGCGCGCCGCCTTCAAGGAAGCCATGGCCGCCGCCGCCGATCCGATGGAACGGCTGGAAATACACCGCAAGTTGCAGGGCCTGCCCCGTAATAGCGCACCCAGCCGCCGCCGCAACCGTTGCTGGGCCACCGGTAAGCCCCGTGGCGTTTATCGCGATTTCGGCCTTTGCCGCAACCAGCTGCGCGAACGGGCCCACAAAGGTGAACTGCCAGGTGTGGTCAAGTCCAGCTGGTAAGCATGCGTTTCGACGTTGCCATCAATGTTTGCGAGGGCGCCCAAAGGGCGCCTTTTTGATGAAATGGTTGCTGAATTGCAGCACTGCCGGGCGGTGGCATGGGCTGGAAACGGTCGACGGCGGCAATCCGCCCCAGGGGGAAGCCCATTGGGAGGGTCAGATGCGAGAATGCCCCACGACAACAAAGAAACATAACGTCAAGTGCAAGGACAAACTCAGTCGATCTCCTTCGATGGTCGGGAGATCCGGCTGACCACCGGTCGTTACGCCCCCCAGGCCGGGGGTTCGGTCTTGGTCGAATGCGGAGATACGTCAATCCTGGTGACGGCGACCCGCTCTACGCCCCGTGAAGGCATTGATTTTCTGCCCCTGATCTGTGACTACGAAGAGCGGCTGTACGCCGCCGGTCGCATCCCAGGCAGTTTCATGCGCCGCGAATCGCGCCCTCCCGAACGGGCCACCCTGATCGCCCGGCTGATCGATCGGCCGATGCGTCCCCTATTCCCGGCCTGGATGCGCGACGACCTGCAGATCGTCGCCACTTGCCTCTCTCTCGACGAGCGGGTTCCACCCGACGTACTGGCGGTCACCGGCGCTTCCCTGGCCACCCTGTTGGCCCGCATTCCCTTCGAAGGCCCGATGGCGGCCGTGCGTGTGGGCCTGCTGGGCGATGACTTCGTGCTCAACCCCAGTTATCGCGAGATTGAGCGCAGTGACCTCGACCTCGTGGTGGCCGGCACCCCTGATGGTGTGGTGATGGTGGAAGCCGGTGCCAGCCAACTGCCGGAACAGGACGTGATTGAGGCCATCGACTTCGGTTACGAGGCCGTTGGAGAATTGATCAAGGCCCAGCAGGCCCTGCTCAAGGACCTGGGCATTGAGCAGGTAAAGCCAGAAGCCCATGCAGAAGACGCCACGCTGCCCACATACCTCGAAAAGGAATGCACCAAGGCCATTGGCGCCGTGCTCAAGCAGTTCAGCCAGACCAAGCCCGAACGGGACAGCAAGTTGGATGCGATCAAGAGTGAAGTAGCCGAGAAAATCGCCGGCCTCAAGGACACCGATCCGGTGAAGTTAGTGGTGAGCGGCAGTGGTAAGGCCCTGCCCACCAGCTTCAAGGGCCTCACCAAGAAGTTGATGCGTCAACAGATCGTCAAGGATGGCAAGCGCGTCGACGGCCGCAGCCTTGATGAGGTGCGTCCGATCAGCTCCGCCGTTGGGGTGCTGCCCCGCCGGGTGCATGGCTCTGGCCTGTTCCAGCGGGGTCTCACCCAGGTGCTCTCCACCGCCACCTTGGGCACCCCCAGTGATGCCCAGGAGATGGATGACCTGAATCCAGCCAACGAGAAGACCTACCTGCATCACTACAACTTCCCGCCCTATTCGGTGGGTGAAACTCGGCCGATGCGCTCCCCCGGTCGCCGGGAGATCGGCCATGGCGCCTTGGCCGAGCGGGCCCTGATTCCCGTGCTGCCCCCCAAGGAAAGCTTCCCCTATGTGCTGCGGGTGGTTAGCGAGGTGCTCAGCTCCAATGGCTCCACCTCCATGGGTTCGGTATGCGGCAGCACCCTGGCCCTGATGGATGCCGGTGTGCCCCTCAAGGCCCCCGTCAGCGGCGCCGCCATGGGCCTGATCAAGGAGGGCAAGGAGGTGCGCATCCTCACCGACATCCAGGGCATTGAGGATTTCCTTGGCGACATGGATTTCAAGGTGGCTGGTACCGAGAAGGGCATCACCGCCCTGCAGATGGACATGAAGATCACCGGCCTGCCCCTGACCACGGTGGCTGAGGCGATCAACCAGGCCCGGCCGGCCCGGCTCCTCATCCTCGAGAAGATGCTGGAGGCGATCGACAAGCCCCGCGACACCCTTTCCCCCCATGCCCCCCGTCTGCTCAGCTTCCGCATTGACCCCGAACTGATCGGCACGGTGATCGGCCCCGGCGGTCGCACCATCAAGGGCATCACCGAGCGCACCAACACCAAGATCGACATTGAGGATGGCGGCATCGTCACGATCGCCAGCCACGATGGCGCCGCCGCCGAAGAGGCCCAGCGCATCATCGAAGGCCTGACCCGCCGGGTCAGTGAGGGGGAAGTGTTCTGTGGCGCCGTCACCCGGGTGATCCCCATCGGCGCCTTCGTCGAAATCCTGCCCGGCAAGGAAGGCATGATCCACATCTCCCAGCTCTCGGAAGCCCGGGTGGAAAAGGTGGAAGATGTGGTCAATGTGGGCGACCAGGTGACTGTTCGGGTCCGCGAAATCGACAATCGCGGCCGCATCAACCTCACCCTGCGCGGCGTCGCTCAACAGGAACCCGCCCCGGTGGTCTGAGCGATTCGATCTGCCTGGGTGCTTGCAAGGCCCAGGGGCAATTCCTTAATCCAACCCCCTGGGCCCACGAAGGTCGAGGGGGTTTTGGTTTTGGCGGGGGCATTAGCCGCGATTTGGTCTTTCCACCCCGAGTTGGGGGGGAGCCGGGAGTTGGGGGGCCGTGCCCAAGGGCTGGTGGTGGGCGTCAGAGCACAAAAGTGGGATCGATTCGGCCCATGGCGATGGCCGCCTTTTTGCACAGCTCGGCGTGGTTGGGGCCGTGGCTGGCAACCAGGCAACCGGCTTGCAGGCCATCGCCCTTGTTGTAGATGAGGCTCTGGCCATTGGCGTGGCTGAAGGCACCGCCGGCCGCCCGCAGCACCGCTTCAGGGGCGGCCATGTCCCAATCCTTGGGGGCCGTGCGCCCGGAAAGGGAGATGTAGAGATCGCTCTCGCCCCGCAGGATCGTGGCCACCTTGCCGCCGACGCTGCCCATCACCCGAGTTTCCCCCAGTTCCAGGGCCGCCAGCAGTTGCTCCAAACGGCCGTCGCGATGGCTGCGGCTGGCCACCAGCACCAGTTCGTCCGTGCAGCGGCGAGCGCTGAGCTGGGGAGTGAAGCGCTCGCCGCCGCGGTTCTCGCGCCAGGCGCTACCCGTTGATGGCTGGGCCTGGGCGCCCTCGCCGGCAGCGGCGCTGGCCTGGGGCAACAGACCAAACCAGAGTTCGTCCCTTTCGGGCAGCAGCACCACTCCCAGTACCGGGGTACCCCGCTGCACCAGGGCGAGATGCACAGCGTATTCGCCCGTGCCCAACAGGAAATCCTTGGTGCCATCGAGGGGATCCAGCAGCCACAGCCACTCAGCGGGCAAGGGCAATCCCAGCTGCAGCGCCTCAGCGGCGGTTTCCTCACTCAGCAGGGTCCAGGGGGCATCGGGAAAGGACGCCTCAAGGCCCTGCAGCAACCATTGATTCACGGCCAGATCGGCAGCGGTGACAGGGCCGTTGCCGCCGTCGGCCACCGTCAGCCCGGCCGCAAAGCCATGGGGGGGCTGCTCGCCCCGGGCGTAGGCCCGCAGGATGTCGGCCGCACCCCAGCAGAGGGGTCGCAGCTGGGCCAGCAGCGCCTCCTGGTCGATACCACCTGGCAGGGACAGGGCCATGGGCATCATGGAGCAGCAATCATGCATTTTGCCGATCCGGCTTGCCGATGGCTGTGCCCGAACCCACCGGCGGCGTGCTGTATCTGGTGGGCACCCCGATCGGCAACCTGGAGGACCTCTCGCCCCGCGCCCGCCGGGTGCTGGGGGCGGTGGACCTGGTGGCCTGTGAGGACACGCGGCGCAGCGGTTTGATGCTGCATGGACTGGGGCTGCGCAACCGTTTGCTGAGTTTTCACGAGCACAACCGCCTGGCCCGCCAGCCCCAGCTGCTGCAGGCCCTGGCGGCGGGCCAGAGCATCGCCTTGATCAGCGATGCCGGCCTGCCCGGGGTGGCCGACCCCGGCGAGGAGCTGGTGGCTGCCGCCCGCCAGGCGGGACATGACGTTGTTTGCGTGCCCGGACCCTGCGCCCTGACCACGGCGCTCGTCAGCAGCGGCCTGCCCAGCGGCCGTTTCTGTTTTGAGGGCTTTTTACCGCCCCGCAGCGTCCCCCGCCGCCAGCGGCTGCAGGCCCTGGTTGCTGAGCAGCGCACCATGGTGCTTTACGAGGCCCCCCACCGGCTGGTGGCTTTGTTGGAGGATCTGCTGGCGGTGTTGGGCGACCGGCCCCTGATGGTGGCCCGGGAGTTGACCAAACGCCATGAGGAACAGGTGGGGCCTACGGTGGCGGCGGCCCTGGCCCATTTCCTGGCCAACCCACCCCAGGGCGAATGCACCCTGGTACTGGGCGGCGCGACGCCGGCGGCGGGCCCAGAGCCCTGGGATGGGGCCCTGTTACGGGTTGAGCTGGAGCTCCTGGTGGCCGCCGGCCATAGCGCCAAGGAGGCCAGTCGCCTGCTGGCGCAACGCACGGGCCACCCGCGCCGGGATCTATATGCCCTGTTGCATCAGGCGGCCGGTGAGGCCAGTGAGGGACCGGGGTAGGGGAGGAGGCCGCTGCGTCCAAGCGACTGCTGCGTCCAAGCGACCGCTGCGTCCGGGCACTGGTGAGTGGGGGCGACTGGTGCGCCCGGGCGGCCCGCGGCTGAATGGCGTCGGCCCATGGGAACCCCTCGCCAACACCCTCCAGACCGGAGCCAACCAGGACGCTACAGGTAGTGTCCGGATGTGCTTTGGCTGTGGAGGCAGGCGAAGGGGAGAGCCTGGCCCGTGGGTGCAGCCAGAGGCACCCTTGTGACGGCAGAGTGGCAGGCCTGTGTCAACGGTCGCTGCGATGCTGCTGCGCTTGCGGTTACTGATCTCTTCGGCGGTGGGCGCCTCGATGCTTTTGCTGGTGTTGTGTCTGGGTGCTCAAAACCTCAACGACCGGCCCTCATTGCGGCTTGGCTTTGGCCGCACGGCGCCCCTGCCGAGTGGTTTTCTGGTGGGGGTGGCCCTGGCTTTGGGGGTCTTGAGTGGCGGCAGTGCCGTTGCCCTGCTGCAGGGCGGCGCGGGGGATCGGGAGGATTGATGTCGATAGCCAAGCAGGCTGCCGGCGATTGGTCGCAGTTTGGACCCGCCTCTGGGTTGGTGGCGCCTGCAGCGCTCCTGATCACAAAGCCCAGAGGGGGCCCGGTGCTTGGGGGCGTCAGTCAGGCCCCTGGCAGGGAGTAGAGGGCCCCTTCGATGACCAGCCGCGTGATGCCCTGGGCCATCAGGTAGGGGGCGGTGCGTTCCAGCAGGGAGGGATCGGGCAGGGGGATGACCCGTTGGGTGCGACCGCATTGGCGTTTGGCCTGGCGCGGGTTTATGAAGACCACCAGGGCCTGGCGGTCGAGTTCGTCTGCCGCCAGGCGCCCCAGTTCGGGCAGCTCCCGCAGGGGGCGGGCCTGCAATTCCACGGTTTTATCGACCAGCAGAAAGGCACTGCTGGGCAGGACGGCGGCGCTGAATGGCACGGCCTCGTGGATGGCCAGGTCGTCGATGATGGGGCCCACCGGGATGGCCACAAAGGTTTCGCCCTGGGCAACAAAGATTTCCTCGCCAGGGTCGTCTCTGAGATCGTCTTCACCATCCTCAGCATCGTAAGCACCGAAATCATCGGCGTCATCAATGGCCAGCTCGCCTGGGCCCACCGCTGGAACGAGTTCCTCTGGGGTTGGGCCCGCGCCTGGGGCTGGGGCGCTGGCGAGCAACGGGAGGGTCCCTAAGGGCGGTTGTGCGTCAGCGAAGTCGGTTTCCAGCCCAGCACCTCCTGAGAGATCCGCCGGAGCTTGGTCCTTGTCAGAAAGGGATGGGGCGGGGGTGCCGGCGGAAGTGGCGCCGGAGCGGCGGCGTCGGCCAAGGATGGGCCTGGGGGAGTCCGGGACCGTCGGAGGTTCGGCAACGGCGTCAGCTACCGGCGACGACAAGAGAGGAGCCTGAGCAGCTGACTCAACGGCATTCTCTCGGTCGCCGGGGAGATCCAGAGCCCCTTGATGGACAGCGAGCGTCTCCCGAGCTGGGAGCTCAACTGGGCCAGCACCAGGCCCAGGCGATGGTCCTTGCGTGGGCTCTTCCAGCCCATGAGAACCAACCGTGGTATTCAGCTCTTGTCGCTCCCCAGGCTCGCTCGTAATCAGGGCGTTAGCTGCGCCAATCGCATTGCCGTGGTCAGTGGCATCGCCGATGCCATTGCGGGCCTCGACCCCTGGGCTGGCCCCACCATCACCTTCTTCAATCTCCAAGTGCAACTCCCCAAGGGGGGCGCCATTTCCTTGGGAAGAGCCGCCCCGCTGGGCCTTTAGCTGCTTGAGCAGCAACTCGTAATCGGCCAAATCGATCGCCGCTTTGGCAGTGCGGCTGACCGTGGTGGGGCTGCATCCAAACAACTTCGCCAGCTGCTGGAGGGACGCGCCTCCACAAAAGCGGGCCACCAGTTCCTGCTTCTGGCTGTCACTGAGCCGGGTGGCAGCCATTGGGCGTACGGAAGCAAGGTTAACCATCCTAAGTGCTGATGACGGCATTGAAGCTGAACGCCAACACCGGCTCATAGCAGACCGGACCCTGGCGGTCAGGGCCAGGGCCAGGGCAGAATGCTCTGCGTGCTCCCTTAGCTCAGCTGGATAGAGCAGCTGCCTTCTAAGCAGCCGGTCGCTGGTTCGAATCCAGCAGGGGGCGTTGGTCAAACGGCCATTCTTACCAACACCAGCCGTGCCGGTGAGCTCGTACTGGATCGGCTCACGCCCTGGGGATGGTTACCCAGAGTTCCTTGGGGTGCCCGATCTTCCAGAGGATCGATGAGCAAGTTCAAGTTAAAGCCATCCTTAACAGGCCCCTTCATGAGGGCTATCAGGCAACATTCAAAAAAGGTACTGGCATAGAGGCAGGAGGGCAGGTGCCAGACGGAATAATGGTTGCAATTGTGTTTGGGGGTTGTCAGCGAGGTGAGTTCGCCAAACGGCTCCACCAGGAGGCGTGGATGACATAGCTGCTTGGGGGTTCTGTTTTCGTCTGGTCCAGGTGCTCCGCGTTGGTTAAGCTTAAATCGTTCAAACTCTGCTCACATACGCGTGTAAACGTTCCATCCAACGTAGCCAACTTGCCATTTGCGTCTACATCTGCTCGTTTAATATTTAAAGTGGCCTCTCCCCAACGCTGACATCCAGGGTGGCCCTGGGAGGAGTTGGCTGCGAAATTCAGCCAATGACTGATCACCTCAGTTTGAGGCGTGCTTCCACTCCTGCCAAGATGGTAGATCCCCGGTTTAAGGCGATGGGTTGGCACAGACCATTGGAGTTCCGCCACATTTCCCCGCGCTGGTGCAGCGACCTGCTGGGAGCAAGAACTGCCTGCTTGGGTCATGCAGTCCACTTGATTGTTATGGCTGATCTGCATCACAACTTTTATGCCCTCGCCTTGGGGAATGAGCATTAAATCAAGAGAACCCTTCTGATCGTGTTGAATAACTTCTTTGAGCAATATTTGTTTAGCTCGGGAGAGGGCAGGGTTTTCTGCCCAGATCTGAAATTGAAACTCCTTTGCAATGAAATAACTTACTTCTTGTCGTACTGCAGAATCATCGAATTGATTAACCATTGGCTGAGTTTTCATCTTTTTGTCTAGACTGCAATGGTGCGTACATTTGGCTATTGCTGATTTGGAAAGGAGAATAACAAGCATTGCGAACCACAGAGAATGAACAACAGCTGTTTTCATCTCCCAATGATTAGGCAATGCTTGACAGGGCATCAATGTAGCAGGAGCAGGACCATGATCTTGCACCAACTGCAAAAGTACACTTCTTACACAAACCAGGTTGAAGGGGTGATACTTCCCAATCCTGGCAAGCTGCCTGAGTAGCCAGTCATGTTGATCAATAGGTCTGTGGTGCTTTGGAATCCAATCGTGGCATCATTGATAATCAGGTAAGTCCCGGCGATGGCACTAGCTGTGGCTACTACCAAAGCCGCCGAGTTCAAGCCGAGGGCTTGATTGCCAACTAAAGCTCCATTTGTGTCGCTGAACACATTGGAGATCAAAGTGGCTAGATTCGTTGAGATGTTGTTTGCGGCACGGCTGAATGCCACTGGGGGGGCCATTGCAAATCCACCAGATGTAAGCAGATCTATTTTATCTGAATTAATTGCAAAATCCGTGATTCTGTCGAAAGCTGTTGAGATCGATTGCCCGAATTGAAAAACAAAGATATCTGCTCCACCTAATCCTGTGAGTGAATCAGCCCCGGCGCGGCCATTGAGTGTGTTGCTGGCGGAATTGCCAATGATGGAGTTGTTGTCGACATTACCGGTGCCATTGATGGCTACGGCCCCTGTGAGGGTGAGATCTTCGACATTGGCTGCCAGGGTAAAGGTAACTGAGGACTGAACCGTGTCTGTACCGCTGGCGGCGGCTTCCGTCACCACATCACTGATGTTATCGACAATGTAGGTGTCATTGCCCAATCCGCCAGCCATGTTATCGGCGCCTGCGCCGCCATTGAGGATGTTGTTGGCAGAGTTACCAATCATCACATCATTGCCTGTGCCGCCAATGGCATTTTCGATCAATGAGCGGCCATCTCCTTCAAACTGCAGGGCGTTAAAGATGTGGGCGCGAGCATGACCGGCGTGAAGACCACCCCCAGTGCCCCCACCAAGATTTGCCCGCTGAAAGTTTCCAAACCGATCCAGATCTACCCATCCCCCTGGGGTCAAATCAATGGAGAGGCTAGTTGTGTAATTTGAAAAGTTATAAGTATCGACACCATCACCATCCCAAATAGTACGAAAGATGCGGTTAGAGTAAGGCACTCCTTGCCCGGCTCCATTGATAAACATCTCGCCAGTTGTGGTTGAAAATGTGTAGGTGGTATTGATTGAATTGGCTGTGAAATCAGCGCCATACATTTGCTGTATAGCGGCGATGTCATACATCATCAACGTTTGGGCGTAGCCTCCAGATTCATTGGTGTAGCCGGTGGTAGGGCCACCAATGTAAGAGCGGTAGGTCATGATCGAAAACTCCATGGAGTCACGATCTGGATTTAATGCCACATTTCTGACCCCACCCAACTCTTGCCCATGCTTCAGGCCAAGGGCGTGGCCCAATTCATGGCCAAAGGTGTGATAAGCGTAAGTGCCTAGGATAGGGTTACTGTACCAACCGCTGCTTCTGTTAAACCAAGCATCGCCCCCCTCTACGTAGGAATTATTGGGATAATAGGCAAAGGCTGTTGAAGGCACATTGGAACTGGCCATGCGAATCGTGGCATCACGGTCGCTGGCCCCTGTAAGTTCTACAAAATTAGCATTGGAGACATTTGCATACTGAGTAATCCAGGCTCGGGACGCAGTTCGCTGGGTGGCGTTCAGTGTTTGGAAGTTGGCAGCGTGTGAGGCTCGATCAGCGTATGTTGACTCATAGTCATTGATGCTGTCGGTAAAGCTGTAGGAAATGGGTGTGCCGGCGGTGTAGTTACGCCATTTCACGCCACTCAGTAGGCCATCAATATTGTTGTTAAAGGTGGCGCCAACAGTACTTGTCGGCACGGGTGATCCGAAAGCCATGGTTCCTGGGAGCGACTCATCCATTTCTATAGGAAAGCTTTGTCATGTATCCGCTGTCTTTACGAGAATAAAGAACTCGTAAAATTTGTACATGTGCAAACTCTATGCCCGTATCCGCCCGCCACCAGGTCGTGCGCGCTTGTTGTAAATCCCCAATTGTATGGCCCAGTAAAATGGGTCTTGATTTTGCGGCAAGCTCAGCAGGCAATTTTTTCAGCCTACCGTTGAGAACAAAAACCTATGCGGCCATTGCCCACCATTCAGCTTCTCCGCTGGTCAAGTCTTCCCCACTATTCTCAAGCAGCGCTGGCATCAACAACCTATGGATAGGCTTGCAATGGCGTAACGCTTGATTTGGTGATCGGCGGTGGTACTCACAAGGACGCCCTTGTGGTCATCGGCCTGCTCCCCAAAGGCGGCAAATTCGGTCAGTAGCTATTCCACCGCCACTCCAAGGGTCTGAGCGGCCAACTCCCGCAGGGGTTCCTCCTGGCAGCAGAAACTGCTGCCGCAGCTAATTGTCCTGGCCAGAGCCCCCCTGCCCCTGACGCTTTCACTCCCCTGCAGCTCCGCTGATTGTTTCTTGTTGCCCCTGCAGCCGCCGTTCCAACAAGATCAGCCCCACCACCGTGGTAATGCTCACCATCAGCACCAGGGCTGAAAACTGCACGGCATTGATCACCCCAGCCGCCAGGGCGGTGCTGGCGAACACCAACCCCGGCAGACCGCGGGGCATCAACCCGTAGATCACCAGCCAGCGGTCGATGCCGTTGCGCCGATCGTTGGCGTTAATCCCAAGGCCGCAAAGCAGCTTCGAGACCACCGCCAGCAGCAGCAGGAAAAGCGCCAGGACCCAGGCCTGGCTCTGCAACAAGCTGCCCGCCTGGATGCGCATTCCGACGCTGATGAAATAGAGGGGCAGGAACACTTCCGAGAGCAGCGTCAGCAGCCCCTCCAGCCGCTGCGGTTCAGGGTTGAGGCGATTGAACAGCACGCCGCCCCACAGCGCCCCCAGCAGGGAAGTGAGGCCGCTGGCCTCCCCAGCCCAGGCTGATCCGATCATCAGGATCAGCACCGTCAGGGGGCTGCTGGGGGCGGCGCCACCGCGTTGGCGCCACAGGTCCGCCAGCACCACACTCGCCGCAGCTGCCCCCAGACCCAGGACCATCCCAGGCCACCCGGGGCCACTGTTCCAGTTGCTGCCCCCCAAGGCCACTGAGAGGCTCAGCAGGCCAATGGCGGGCAGGTCGTCGAGCACGGAGACCCCCACCAGCAAACGGCCCGAGGGGGTGTGCAGGGCGCCCCGTTGGGCCAGGAGCCGCAGGGTGACCCCAGTGCCAGTGGCGGCCACGCAGGTCAGACAAAGCAGCGCCGTGGCCGGGGCCATGCCGAAGCCCAGCGTCAGCGGCCAGTAACCCAGCAGCGGCGCCAGGCAGCTCAGTGCCACCAGCCTCAGAATCGTGCCGCGCCGGGAGGCCAGCAGATCGCCGCGCACCTCCAGGCCCACCTGGAAGAACAGCGACAGCACCCCCAGTTCCGTCAGGCCGCTCAGCGGTTTGATGGCAGCGAAGGGCAGCACGCTGTTGCCCAGCACAAAGCCGATCACCAGCTCCACCACGATCGCCGGCACCGCCCAGCGGGCCATGGTGCCGGCACTGAGCCGGGCCAGGGCCAGCCCCACCAGCAGAATTAATAGTGTGGTGAGCACGGTGGGTGATTGCAGGGTGGTGGCTCCGCCTGGCTCTGATGCTGCCAGTCAGCCAGCTGGGGGGAGGCGCGATCCTGAGTGGATGGGGTTGGCGATTGTCGCTGCTGCTGGTGGGGGCCGATGGCCAGGTTGCGTTTGGCTCGCTCAGCAGCGTTGTGTCTGTGCCTGATCCTCTACCTGCTCGATGGTGTTGCGGGCTGGTTCGGTAGGACGTCAGATGAAGTTGCGACTCTGCTATCTGCCGGCTATGGCGAAGGCAGCCAACGTCTCGCGCTCGCCTGACGCCCCTGTCGCAGCCTATGCAGCGGCGGCCTTGAGACACTTTTGGCAAACATTTCTGCCTTGCGGTTGGGCCGCAATTGATACCAGCGGAATACAGCCGCCTTTGCAGCGATTGGTCCTGAATTTGAATCTGAGAAGCTCCAAGGGCAGGAAAATGTCTGGATCTGGCGACTTCAGGCCAAATCCATGCGATAACAGTGTCATCCCCTCTTTAAAGCAACGCCATGCCCCCGCTTCTTCCAAGCCCATCAAAAACCTTGCATCGGCCTCGCAGCAGGGGCGGCAGCGTGGGTTTTGCCTTGGGGGTTCAAGCTCGGATACTGCCGCCAACCCATCAGTGCTCCAAGCCCCAAACCGACCGACTGCGCCGGCGGGCTCAAATGGTTCGGGAAGCGGTGATCACAGCATGGGTCACCTTGCTACTGACCAGTGTGGCGGTTGCTGCTCCGGCTACTTTGCAACAAAGCCCTATGACAACATTGCAGTCTATGCAAAAGCTGTTAATTCCAATGGCCGGCGGACATCCATCTTCCGCACTGATCGACTGCCCCTGAGGGACAATCTCTAACGATGGAAACAAGGGCCCATATTGGGCCCCTGGATAAAAGCCAAAATTAAGCAATCCTGATTTAATGAGAGAAAAAAGCGATGGAATTACCACCGCTTCTTTTTATATCTTGAGAAGGTAGGATCACCTCTAAAGAGATAATTAATTTAACCCTGCTCCATTGCCAATGCGGCGACGCAGGCGCCGGCTCCAAAGGAAGGCGCCACTCACACCCATTACGGGCAAGGGACCGGGAACAGCAGTGAGAATTTCACCGGTCAGGCCAGGTGTGCTGCTGGGAGCCTGTCTCACCAGAGAACCTTGCTCATAGGCATAGGCGTAACCAAGCAACTTATCTTCTTGATAGGCCTTACCCAAGAAGGAGATTCCCAAGGGATTGAGGTTGTTGAGTGTTTGGTAGCCTGCTGGGACAATCACTGTAGGATATCCCGCTTTGGCGCCAATCCCTGCCCCGGCGGTGCCGGAATAGAGGATGGCATCGAGTCCATTGTCGGCTAAAAACTTATCAATGCCAAGGGTTTGGGAGTTTTTTAGATCCAAAGCACGATCGCTAAGATACTTGAGTGTGTCCGCACTTGTGGGGGAGAGATCGATGAGGCGGGATCTGTCGATTTGCGTCTTGCCGTATTTGAAGGGGCCATTGGGACCGGGATTATCGGCTACATATTGGTTAATAAAATTATAGACATCGTCGATGCTCTTGATTGTGGCATTAGAGCCAAGGCTGGCCAGATAAAGATTGAGATCGCGCTTGAATTCATAGGTCAGTACGGTCGAGCTATTGCTGGTTGGTGTAAAAGCAATTTCGGTGACCGTGGCCCCCAGGGAGCGAATCGTGTTGATGGCGGCATTGAAGATACCGAGTTGCTCGGCACCACTGGCAGTGCTGCCATTGGGCTTGGCGTAATACCCCAATTTGGCCCCGACAAGGGCATCTTTTTTAAGGTAGGGGGTGTAATCGGTTTTCGCCAAACCGGTCTGGGTGTTCGTCTGGGGATCCTTGGGGTCGACACCGGTGAGGGCGCCCAAGAGGATGGCCGCATCCGTGACGGTCCGGGTCATCGGTCCGGCAGTGTCCTGGCTGGCGGCGATGGGAATGATGCCATCCCGGCTCCAAAGACCCACCGTGGGTTTGATGCCCACCAGGGAATTCTGGTTGGAAGGGCTAAGGATGGATCCCGATGTTTCGGTGCCGATGCAAATGGTGGCTAGGTTGGCCGCACAGGCTGATCCTGAGCCGGCACTGGAGCCACCGGGGGAGAGGAGCGGGCGACCATCATTATTTGGTGGGAGGGTTTGGAGAACTGGATTGTAAGGATTTAGGGTATAGCCATTCAGGGAGTTGTAACCAGACGGCATGCCGCTGGTGAGGAAGTTGGCAAATTCGGTGGGCGAGGTCTTGCCCAGAATGATCGCCCCGGCGTCGATGAGCTTTTGGGCGATCGTGGCGTTATCGGGGGGGATGGAATCCTTGAGTCCCATAAAGCCAGCGGTGTTCGGCAGCAAACTGAAATCAATGTTGTCCTTGATCAGGATTGGAATCCCCATCAACATGCTGCGGGCCCCAGATGTTGCTCGTTCGGCATCGAGGGCGGCCGCTTCGGCAAGGGCATTGGGGTTGATGGAAATAATCGAATTCAGGAGCGGGTCGTAAGCATTAATCCGATTGAGATATAGCTGAACCAGCTTCTGGGAAGTCAACAGCCCACTCTTGAATGCCTCTTGGATGCTGGTGATTGTGGCTTCTTGCAAATTGAAGCTATTAGCCGCCGCCGCAGGTCGGCTCAAAATCGCCGTAGAAACTGTGGTGGCAATCGCTATGGCAGCAATTTGCTGATGGAGTGGACGCAACATGGTGGCAGCGAATCGTTTACAGCCAGCACTTTGCCAATGCAAAAATGGCAAAAAGTGCTTTTTTGGACCAAAATTTTGCCTGAATCGACAAATCAACACTTAATGGCAGCTTTATGTCGCGATTCACACTAAATAATTGAAGATTATGTTGTTGATATTACTGTTTTTCGAATCTCTTAATCTTGTGACTTCTTTGTTTTTCCTTCAGAAACCCATCCTGGCTCGGCGAGGGCGGGTGGGACCAAGGCGCCATTGCTGTTGAAAATCAATGGCTTGGGCCACCCACCGCCTCACAATGGGTTCACTTTTTGATCTCCATGACGCTCCGCACCACCATTGCCCTGGGGATGCTGGCCTTCGTGCCCCTTTCCATCGCAGCAGAAACCCTGCACTGGGGCGATGGCGCCGTCTTTGTGACTGCGATCCTGGCCATCATCCCCCTGGCGATCTGGCTCAGTACCGCCACCGAAGAACTGGCTGTAGCCCTTGGACCCTCGATCGGGGCCCTGCTCAATGCCCTGTTCGGCAACGCCACCGAATTGATCATCGCCTTGACAGCACTGCGGGCTGGCCTGGTTGACATCGTCAAGGCCAGCATCACCGGCACCATTGCGGCCAATCTGCTGCTGGCCCTGGGCCTCTCGATGCTGGTGGGAGGCATCGGCCGCCGCGAGCAAAGCTTCCAGCCGGTGTTGGCTCGCGTCAACGGCACCGCCATGACCCTGGCGGTGCTGGCCATCGTCATCCCCAGCCTTACCCAGATGGGCCAGGGCGAGAGCGGTGTTGCCGGCAGTGAATCCTTCTCGCTGTTTGTGGCCTGGGTGCTGTTGCTCGTCTATGTCCTCACCCTGTTGTTTTCGCTGCGCACCCACCGGGGGCTTTATGAAGTGGCGGAAGCCGATCTGGAGGACCAGGGCCACCCCCAGGGCGAGCGGCCGAAGTTATTGCCCTGGCTGTTGGTGTTGGTCCTGGCCACCGCCGGCGTCGCCTACGAATCGGAAATGTTCGTCGGGGTGGTTGAGGGGGTAACAGAGAGCGTCGGACTCAGCCCCCTGTTCACCGGGGTGGTGCTGCTGCCATTGCTGGGGGGCGTGGCCGAATACCTGACCGCCGTGTCCATGGCCCGCAAGGACAAGATGGACCTGGCGGTATCGGTGGCCCTTGGCTCCACCCTGCTGGTAGCCCTGCTGGTGGTGCCCCTGCTGGTGCTGATCGGCCCCCTGCTGGGTCATCCGATCGACCTCCATTTTGAGCTCTATGAGCTTGTCGCCATCGTCACCGCCGTGGTGGTGAGCAACTTGGTCAGCCTGGATGGCCGCTCCGATTGGCTCGAAGGGGTGTTGCTGTTGGCGGCTTACGTCATTCTGGCGGCAGGCTTCTATTTCCAGCCGGCCGTGCTGGGCGCCGCTTGAGATGACGCGATTCGAAGACGAACTGTTTCCCGCCTTGCCCGCCGAGGAGCCCCTGCCGGGCGAGCCGGTCCAGCTGCAGCGATCGGCCGCCGGCCAAGCCAGCCGCAAGGACGAGGTGCCGGTGTTTCGGGCCAGCAATGCCTGGCTGCGGCTACAACGCTCCAGCTCGCTGCAACTGCTGCTGGCCCTGCTGGTCACCCTGGTGGCCCTGGTGGGTGGTTATGCACCCCTGACCCTGGTGACTTCCCTGACCCTGGTGGCCCTGGCCCTGGTGCAGTTGCTGCCGCCGTTGTGGCGTCAATTAAGCGGCCGGCTTGATGATGGGCCCACCGCCTTGGCCCTGGCGGTGCTGGCATTAGTGATCGCGGCGGTGACGATTCCGTTGAGCCTGGGCTGGCTCGAGCCGTTTTTGAACCTGTTTCGCTCGCGCAATTGGGAGGCCATCGGTGCCCTCGGCGAGGGGGTGGTGGGCGCCTTTGGCCAGATCCTGGTGGCCTTGGTGGCCCTGTTGATTGCCTGGCGACAGGTGATGGTGGATCAACGCCTGACCACCCAACAAAACCGCATCACCCAGGCCCAGACGATCGACAGCTTCATCCACGGCATCTCGGAATTGATCAGCGATGAAGAGGGAATGCTTGAGGATTGGCCCCTGGAGCGCATGTTGGCCGAAGGGCGATTGGCGGCGGTGATCAGCAGCATCGACCGGGAGGGCAAGGCCCGTATTCTGCGTTTCCTTTCCAATGCACGCCTGCTGACCCCCCTACGCCGTGACAACCGCTTGGGTCGGGCGATTCTTGATGGCCAGGGTAATTACGAGGAAGACCGGCTCAGTGGCATTCCGGTGATCCGGCTGAAGGACATGCTGAAGGGGGCCGACCTGAGCGGCACGGACCTGCGCGGCATTGATTTCAACGGCGCCGACCTGCGCGGCTGTGATTTCCACCTGGCCGACCTCAGCGATGCCAACCTGGCCCGCACCAACCTGGCTGGCGCCAGCCTGGAAGGGGCCCGGCTGGAGGGCACCCGCTTCTTCTTTGGCCGTGTCCAAACCGCCTCCCCCTGCGCCTCCAGCGGCCCGATCGATCTGCGCAATGGTGTCGGCAGCGGCGCCGTGGTCGAAAACCTCAACCTGGCCGCCGCACGGGGGCTCGATGCCCAAAGCCACCAATACCTCGCCTCCTGGAGCGGCCCCCGCTCCCGCCGCACCCTGCCCGGCGGCTGCCGCGGCATCCCCGACAAGCTGCTGCCGCCGCCCGAATTGCGCCAGGCCTGAATCAGCCCTGAACCAGCCCTCGTTGGCTTGCCAATCCAGCCTGCTCGCAGGTTCATGGCATCATGGGTAAGCAGGCGGTCGTGGATCGGCTGCAGCCCTGGAGGGGTGGTCGAGTGGTTGATGGCTCCGGTCTTGAAAACCGGCGTGCCGAAAGGCACCGTGGGTTCGAATCCCACCTCCTCCGTTTTCGTCCCTGTTGTTTTTGGGGGGCATTCGCTCCCAATCCCAATTAAATCTCGCTCGACCTCCATGCGCACCCCTTTCGCGGCGGCTATCTTCGGTGCCTCTTTCTGCCTGCTGCCTGCGCAAGCCGCACCCCAGTTTGTGAATGGCTTGACCCTTGATGGGGCACTGCTTGACAAATCCGGTGGCACAAGCGTGAACAATGGCCGCCTGGGATACTTCTCCGATCTCTACTACGATCGTGCCATCAATCAATGGTGGGCCTTGTCGGATCGCGGGCCGGGTGGCGGCATGATCAGCTACGACACACGCCTGCAACGCTTCAGTTTGGATGTGAATCCAGCCACCGGGGCGATCAGCAACTTCGCAGTCCAGCAAACGGTGCTGTTCCGCAATGGCAACCAGACCTTCAACGGCCTGGCGCCAAGCCCAGCGAACACCCTGGGCAATTCTTTCGACCCGGAGGGCCTGGTGATCCTGCCGCAGAGCGGTAATTTGCTGGTGTCGGATGAATATGGTCCATCCGTGTACGAATTCACGCGTGCTGGCCAGTTTTTGCGCGCCTTCCAGGTTCCCGATAATCTGGTTCCCAAGGTGGGCAGCACCACGAATTACACGGCCGCGCCAGTCCCGGGCAATAGTAGTGGCATACTTACTTCCGGTCGCGAGGGCAATCGGGGACTAGAAGGCCTGGCTGTGAGTCCCGATGGCCGTTATGCCTATGCCATGCTGCAGAACGGCACGGTCACAGATGGCAACGTAGCGAGCAATAGTTTCAGCCGTGGCATGTACACGCGCATCCTCAAGTACGACACCAGCACGGGCAACGTGGTGGCCCAGTATGCCTATCGCCTAGATGGTGCAGGCCCGGCACCCGCCCAGGGCCGTGGCATCTCAGCGATCGTGGCCCTGGACGAGAATCGCTTCATGGTGCTGGAGCGCAACAACCGCGGTGTGGGCGTACCGGATGCCAACCTCAGCTCTCCTGACAAAAAGGTCTACATCATCGATATCAGCGGCGCCAGTGATGTCAGCGCCATCAATCTGAACACCAACACACTGCCAACCGGCGTCAATCCCGTGGCGAAGAGCGGCTCGTCCCTGGCGGATCTGGCCGCCGCCAACATCTTGAACGATTTGTCTCTGGCTGCTCTCGGTGGCCGCTCACCTGAGAAATGGGAGGGTCTGGCGGTAGGACCGCAACTCAATGACGGCTCCTATTTGCTGCTCGCCGGCACGGACAACGACTATTCGGTGACCCAGAACGGCAGCAATGTTCAGTTTGATGTTTATTTCAATCCCAACAATTCCAACGCTAGTGCCAGGGTGCAGTGCGATCTTGGCACCACGGTCAATTGCCGCAGCATTAGTAGCAATGGCAATGTAAACAACTCGCCAACCCCCGATGTCGGCAACCTTCCTGCCGGTTTTGCCCTGATCCCCGGCACCCTGATTGCCTTCAAGGCAAGCCCTAATGATCTCGGCGGCTACACCCCGCCGGCGACGCCGGTGCCCGGTCCGCTGCCCCTGGCCGGCGCCCTGGCGGGCCTGGGCTGGAGCCGGCGCCTGCGCCAGCGTCTGCGCCGGGCCGTTTCCCTCGCCTGAGGGTGGACCCCCGCTGTTGCTGGCCAAGGACCCAAAACACGGCAATAGTGGTGGCACCGAAGCGGCCCAGCAGCGCCTGGATCTGGGCTGCCTGTTGTTTTAGTGCAGGGAGTTAGTTCAGGGAGTTAGTTCAGCGAGTCGCATGGTGAGTGCTCCCCCCGGGGGAACGTGCCGGAGCCATTGGCTCGGAACCATTTGCAGATTAGGGCCGATATCTAATGCTTGAGCGCCACCAGTGCGGCGAGGCAGGTTTGCACCTGCTTGAGTTGCTCCAGGCCGTCGGAGCGTTGCCGGCGTCGGTGCGGCGCAAGCAGGAGCTGGAGCGGGAAGACCTCAACCGCTACAAGACCCTGGGCCGCCTGCTCAATGACTTGGAGGGCGTGGTGGTCGCCACCCGGATGCCATGGGACGTTCAGGGATATTGCCTGCGCTACGGCCTCAACGGGGCCGGTGCAAGCCAGATGCGAACTTCCTGCGGGATCGGGGCTTTTTGATCAAGGTGCCACCCAGTTGGCGGGAGCTGCATGCCAGGGGGCGAAAGCTGCAGGGTGCGGGTGTTGCCCGCGAGGCGGTGGCCCAGCGGTTGGGGGTGGGAGAGCCGCTGTGAGCCACGGTGCCCAGGCGGCGAGCCTGGAGAGAAGAAAAGTCAGGGTGACGGTCAGAATCTGCCTCACAGGGAAGATCTGAATCGGCGATAGCATCAGGCCATGACCAACCCCCAGCTCACCAAGAACCTCCTGGAGGTGATCCGGAGCCTGCCTGATGAGGATCGCCGCTGGTTGCTGGAGCAGCTCGGCGGGGAGGCTGTTGATCTGAGCAGCCATGATCTGGCCGAACTCACCCAGGCGGGTCAAGCCTTCGATGACCTCGCCCAGGAAGCTGATCTGTATAGCTTCCGTGACGGCGAACCGGTTGTGGCCGCTTGATGCTGGCTCGCTTTGACATCGTTCTGGTGGCCTTCCCGTTCACGGATGGGCCCAACGTCAAGCCACGTCCAGCACTGGTGATCTGCCAGAGCGAGCGCCATCAGGATGTTTTGTTGGCTTTCATCATCTCCAAGATTTCAGGCGCAGCCAACAGCGATGAGCTCGATATCCACGCCCATCACCCGCAATTCCAGCAGAGCGGTCTGAAGGTATCCTCCCGTTGCCGGCTGAGCCGCATGACCACGCTGGCGACACCGCTTGTGCGTCGGAGGATCGGCACGCTGCCCGAGGATCTGCGGCCAGCTTGTGTGCGCATCCTGCTGGAGCTTGTGGGTGCGGCGGAACCCTAAGCGGGTTGGCTTTCGGCCCACGCCCGCCTGACTCGCTACGCCAACGGCGAGGGGCTCCACTTCCTGCTGGATCGGGGCTGCCTGATCAAGGTTCCTCCCAGCTGGCGGGTGCTGCACGCCAGGGGGCGGAAGCTTCAGGGTGCCGGATTCGCCCGCGAGGCGGTGGCCCGGCGGCTTGGCGTTGACGAGAGGCGGCGGGAGGAGATTGAGCGGGCTTGCAGTGTGGGGGTGGTGCCGTTGGGGGTGGGGGAGTTGGGGTAGGGGTAGGGGGGAAGTACGTCAATACCAGCACCGGGTCAGAGGCTCGCGGAGAGAACTGCAATTACTCTTCGAACACTCCGCATTCAGTGATCAAGCACTCATAACGTGGCAATAGGAACAGGAATACAATACCTTGAGTCGTTACAGCCAACGCTAAACTGTTGGTGGTTCAGTGGAATAGTCAAATGTGTGGTTATTTGGACACGCCCACATATCAGGCGACCCTGGGGGAAACCCACTCATGACTGGGTGGCTAGGGCATTCAGGGCAATATGGACGGGGCTCAAATCCGGTGTCGGTGCACTTCCAAAGTAATCCCATATACTTCTCGAACTCGGATCTATCTGACAATGGCTCATTGTTGAAGATGGAAATTCCACTGGTTTCGCTTGACAACGGCGCATAGAGAGCCCGAGGGTCTGGGGCATTAGGCCCCGTAAGCACAAAGACTTCGAATAGACCAAAGCCCTTATCAAGCTCGCGAGGGCCTAATGACCAAGCTCTGGGAGCCAACCCTTGAACCTCTTTAAGACGATCTGCGAAGTCCTTAGTGCAAAAGATTGCACCTGGTTTTGTGACAGGCTCAAGGCGTGCCGCCACATGGACGGCAGCGCCAAAGATATCCGGTTTATCGAGCAGGGCGTTTCTACAAGATATTACTTCACCCACATGCAGAGATACTCTGCAAGTCAAGCCGGACGAAACGCCACTCGAGGGATAGGAGTTGTTAAAAAAGCTTTGGATGGAAAGGGCATTTTCCGCGGCAGTCTTGGCACTATCGTAGGTTGTCACGACAGAATCTCCCCACGTATTTATGAAGTCGTACCCCCTTAACTTTTCTTTTAGGGCAATAAGCCCCTTTGTTGCGTACGCGTGAATGTCAGCTGCTGTAAGCTTACTCCAGCCGGAAACGTCCATAAAGAGAATCGATTTTGTCTTTGTGATAACTTCTTCGCCTGCGCCAATGCCGGATGTCTTGGCTGCTTCGATTGGTGTGCTTAGATCTGCCTCTTCCCAAGAACCTGAGACAAGCTTCTGGATCACTAGTTTCTGAGATGCTACCGCCAGCCGATATACTCCGTCCGAGTCGTAAGCTGGCGACGGACAATTGAGATGCTGATTAGGCATAAGGGCAGAGAGAAAAGTCTTGTACTCTTCGCTATCTGGACTGCTTACCCAGCGTACAAAGTCTTTGAATTCGCGAGATGACGCTGCCATATTACTGAAAGGAATGAATTAAGTCCAGCGAGAGCCGGATTGAGTGCTTGGACCACGCTATCAGGCAGGATTCCCCTGGACAACCATAGTTCAGATATCGGCCATGAGCAAGAGATCATTCGCGAGACCCTCGTTCCGCATTGCTGCAGGCTGAGACGTCTACATCTACGCGGGGTCCGTCTTGCAGTGCTCATGCTGCTCAGGTTCTTGCTGCACTCAAGTCACTTCCACACCCA
Source organism: Cyanobium sp. (assembly GCA_040399485.1). GTDB lineage: Bacteria > Cyanobacteriota > Cyanobacteriia > PCC-6307 > Cyanobiaceae > Cyanobium. The sequence goes on from JBBASD010000004.1 coordinate 36,316, forward strand.
CACCATCCACCACCACCGCCCACCCTTTGCCTAGCGAATGGCGGTAGGCCCCACCACCGATGGGCTCTACCATCCAACGCTTGCCGTAGCCGCAGGCCCACGCAGCGGTCGTTCTGCCGGGAGAAGCGGAGCCCCTTGCCGTTGGGGTTGAGGCTGGCCCCGCTGAGCAGGTCTGGCTCCCCCCACAGGTCATTCACCAGCAGGTGGGTGGGGGTGTGACCGATGACGATCAGCCAGTGCCCCGAGCCGGTGGGCCGATCCACCGGGCCCCGATGGATGGAGCCGCAGGACACCGGGATGCCGCCGGCGATCTATTGCTCGATCAGTTCGAAGTCTGCGGTCTGGACTAGCCGGGCGGTGATGCCGCACTGGGCGAGGGCCTGGAGCTGGGCGTTGGCGTCGGTGGTGTCGCCGTAGCGCTGCACAACATCCAGGTACTGGTCATCCCCATTGGCGCCCGGAAGCGTGCCGGGCTTGAGGGCCTCCAGGAGCATGGCGCAGCTGGAGGAGAAGCAGGTGCGATCCCGCTGGCTCCGCTGGGCGGAGTCCCGCTGCCGGAAGTGGGGCACACCCACCAGGGGGTTGGGGTGGCGGCTACCGCTGGCCCCGGTGGGGGCTTCTGCCTCCGCGCCAGCGGCCTCCGCCGGCACGTTGCTCCACAGCCGCCAGAGTGGCCCGCCCTCCTCCAGGGCCTCAGGTTCGTGATCCACCAGGCGCTCCAGCGCTGCCTGCAGCCAGGCCCGGTGGTGCGGCAGCTCCGGATCGAAATGCGCCACGTAGTCGTGGGCGGGGATGGGGCGGCTCATCGGAACACCCACCGCCGGCCAGGGGCCAGGGCCGGCTGAGCGCTGGCGGCGGCCAGCTGCATGCCGGAGGGGAAGAACAGGGCTCTGACCGTCATCCACCTCTCCAGGCAGGCATTCACCTGGCGGGGGGCATGGAGCCAGTTCGGCAGCTCGCAGGCGCCGGCGAACGCAACCGAGTAGACGAGCTGGCCGGTGAGCAGGCCGTGGGAGGCGGCCGCTCCGAGCAGCCGCAGCAAGGGGTTCATGGAGCCAGGGGCGAAAGGTCATCTGCCCTTGCCAGGGGGCTTCAGCAATCGCTGACCTAGCACCCACTGGGCCTCACTGGGAAGGCTGTAATGACGGCCTGTGCATTTAGCCAACTTGGTGCAGAATGTCACTACCCCATACCATCTCACCCGCTCCACCGGACGCTGTTCTCGTTCGGCACGATTGGCCTGAATTCTAGAGCGATTGGTGCCCATCACCTGGTGCCACATCGAGGTGGATGAATCTGTATTGATCCAGGGCCATCGCCTCCGCTTTGCCACCGTGGATCTCACCGTCAGCCACGCTGATCTCAGGGATCGGTTGCTGCGGCTGGCCTCGCTGGATTAACACGTTTCCACCCCTCATCTGCCCTTGTTGTCCGGCCCTCCTGTTGCGCTTGCCCATAGATCGCGGCTGCGGCAGGCTTTTTGCTGAGGTGGGTGTGCAGGATCCTGTACGAGCGCGGGCCTTCTTCACTGCGAGATCAGAGTCATCGCTGGAGAGGGAGGAGGACGGGTGGGCGGCAAGGCCTGAAATTTCCGGAAATCGAGGCGCCTTCGGCGCCTGCCAGGGAACAACAAAGTGTAAAGAAACAAAGCGTTTAAGGGTAAAGAAGTTAGTCATGGGGGAGGCAACAGACGCGGAAACCGAGGCTGCTGCTGGCGTATAATTCTTCGTGTTTCTCGTAGCGGGAGGCCGAGCGGCAGTCCTTGGGGTGGTCGAAGCACGAGCCACCGCGCAGCTGCCTGTACCGTTCCCCTTCCTTACGCTCACGACGACTCGCACCCTGAGTCACCAGCCAAGCTCGACCATCTCCCGGTTGTCCGAGATAGCTGGAATGCCAATTATCCAGGCACCATTCCGAAACGTTGCCGTGCATGTCTTGCAGACCCCAGGCATTGGACGGGAATATCCCCACCGGCGTTGTCTGCTGGCGGTAGTTACCCTTAGGGCCGTTGGCATAGGAATAACTCCCCTTGTAGTTGGCCAGCTCTGATGTGAGCGTGCTACCAAAAGCAAACGGGGTGCTCGTACCCGCCCGGCAGGCGTATTCCCACTGGGCCTCACTGGGAAGGCTGTACTGGCGGCCTGTGCGTTCACGCAACTTGGCACAGAACGCCATGGCCTCCTTCCACCTCACACCATCTACCGGCTGCTGGTCATGGACGACCCGATCGCTCAGACCAAGGGAGGGGGTGGTGCCCATCACCTGCCGCCACTGGGCCTGGGTAATCGGCGTCTGCCCCAGCCAGAACCCCTCCAGCCGCACCCGGTGCTGAGGGCCCTCATTGTCTTGTCGCTCCGCCTCGTCCGGCGGCGAACCCATCACAAAGCGGCCGGGTGGGATGGCCACCATGGTGAGCGCCACACCTTCCCCCAGATGCTCCAACCAGGCTCCCGGTGCCTGCAGCCTTGGTGTTGCCCACAAGCGCAGGCGCACCTGCTCTGTGCGCACCGCCCTGCCGTCGTCGCGCACCGTGGCGCTGGGCAGCAGCAACCAGCGGGCTGTCCCATCAGCCACCTGGGGGCCGTGGAGATGGATCAGCTGCAACGCCGAAGCCGCTTGGCAAAGCAGCTTCAGGCGCGGGGCGGCCAGCGCAGTTTCCTGCAGCTCCAGGATTTGTCTTTGCTCCAAAAAGGCGCTTAAGACCACCACACCGGACTCCCCGCCCACCAGCTCCAGCAGCTGGATCGCCAGGGGCCCCTCCCGCGGGTCAGCATCTTGGTTCATCAACACCACCCCAAGGGCCTCCGCCGCCGGCGCCACCACCTCGGGATCGGTCTCCGCCAGGGCCAGCAACCCCTGCAACGCCGCCAGCCGAGCCTGCAGCGGCTGGCCCAGGGGCAGATCCCCGCAGAGGCGCTCCACCCGGCGGCGCTGCTCCAGCTCCTTGCGGTTCGCTTCGATCCAACCCACCAGTGGCTCCCAGGTGCGCAGCAGCGCTTCGTGGGCGATTTCCACCTGGTCGCCCCCATCGCCGCTGCCCCTCACCAGCAGCCGGGCCTCCACGAAGCGCTGGAGTAGCGGCCGGCTGCGCTCCGGCAGCTTCCCCCAGCGGGCCGGCTGCTTGGTGGCCAGCCCCTCCTCGTTGAGCCGCACCAGGTGATGGACGAAAGCCTGTTCGAGGGCCTCGGAATCGGCCGCATCGCTGGTGCGTGGATCCCAGCAGAGCTCCGCCTGGGTGCCCATCACCCCCGCCACACCCTTCAGCGCCCCATAGTCCGCCAGGGTGAGATCCCAGCGGGCACCATTCGGCTCCACCACCGCCGCCCCCCGCTCCTGCCGCTTGCGCCAGAGCTTTTCCAACGTGAAGGCCAGCAGGGGCAGGGCATCGCGGCCGCCGCTCTCGGCCACCAGCCGCTCCGCCAACCCCGGCTGCAGCCGCAGATCGGCCCGGGCGGCCGGGCCGCTGATCAGCTCCCCGAAGCGTTGCGGCGGGATCGGCTCCGGCGTGGTGGTGTCAACCAGCTCGGTGAGGCCCGGCCAACGGCTCTCCAGCACGGCCAGAAAGTCCGTGCGCAGGGTGGCGAGCACCACCAGGCCGCTGTGCTCGCGGCGCAGCTGCCCCTCCAGAAAGGCCAGAAACCGCTCCGCCTCGGGATTGCCCTCCACCAAGAGCTCCTCCAGCTGGTCGATCACCAGCAGCACCGGCCTCTCGGCGTGGG
>JBBASD010000005.1:0-4334 GCA_040399485.1 Cyanobium sp.
GATATTGTTATTTACGACTCATTAAGTACTGATGCAACTCAAGATATTGCTCTCGAGGCTGGAGCTCGATTTATTATGCGGCCCGGTTTCGACGGATCAAAGGCTTTTGGCGGCAACGAAGCACACCATCGAACATGGGGGATCCGAAAGATTGAATACAAGAACCCCTGGCTTTTCGTGATTGACGCCGACGAGCGCCTCACTCCCGAAGCGGCTGCAGAACTGCAGACCATTGCCAGTGACCCCGACCCCAAGTTTGTGGCCTACCGCATTCGACGGCGCGACTTCTTCCATGGACGCTATCTCCGCCATGTGCAGACCTCACCCTGGTACATCCGCTTTTTTCGACCGGAGTTTGTGCACTATGAGCGCCTAGTAAACCCGGTTACCGTGGTGGATGGTGCCGTGGGTGACCTGCGGCATCCGCTCGATCACTACCCCTTCTCTAAAGGCCTCAGTCACTGGTTTGCGCGCCACAACTCCTATAGCACTTTCGAAGCCCAACAGATTCTCCAGAATCGCGCCAGCCAGGAACCTTTCAGCCTTCCCTCTGTCTTGCTCGAACGCGATTTCAACCGCCGCCGCTTTCACCAGAAGGAGCTCTTTTACCGTTTACCAGCCCGGCCCCTGGTCAAGTTCCTACTGCTCTACATCCTTAAGCGCGGCTTTCTCGACGGACGCCCCGGTTTTACCTACGCCCTGCTCCAGAGCATCTACGAAACCATGATCGTGCTCAAGGTTCAGGAGTTCGAACAGCAACAGCCCTCCTCACCATCTCCTGGCTGATCCCCTTACCTGCCTTTTCCCAAATGCCCTCACCCTTACGTTCCCTGGCAGAGCTGGCCTCGCTGTTCCGTTACTGGCAGCGTCACCCCCTCGCTAGCCGCGACCTCCCCGGCACCGTGGCCCGCTTCCTGCGTTGGCAGCTGGGCAGTAGGTTGCTGCGCATGCCGGTGGTCGTGCCCTGGGTGGGCTCCACCTCCCTGGTCATCGAAACCGGGATGACGGGCGCGACCATGAATTTCTATTGCGGACTGCACGAAGCAGCCGACATGGCCTTTGTGTTTCACGTACTTCGCCCCGGCGATGCCTTCCTAGATGTGGGCGCCAACGTCGGCACCTACACGATCCTGGCCAGTGGCGCTGCCCAAGCCCGCACGCTTGCCCTCGAGCCCATTCCCGCCACCTTCGATCGGCTGATGCGCAATTTACGCATCAACGATCTGTTAATTGATGTGGATCCACGCTGTTTGGCAGTGGGAGCCAATTCCGGATCGGTGCGCTTCACTGCGGGTCGCGACACCACCAACCGCGCCGTTTCCCTGATCACTACACCAAGCCAGGAATCCACTGTCGAGGTTCCCCTCACCAGTCTCGACGAGCTGCTTCTGCAGGCCAACTTCTCCCCGCTCGTGTGGAAGGTGGATGTGGAGGGCTACGAACCCGAGGTGCTGCGCGGTGCCGTCGCAGCCCTGCAGCAGCCCCATTTGCGCGCTGTATTGCTTGAAGCCGACACCCCCGCCCTGCAACGCACCATGGAGCAGGCCGGCTTCGCCCGTTATCGCTACGACCTCTTCAGTCGCACGCTCAGCCCCGTGTCCGGCACCGGTTCCTCCGGCGGCCACAACCAACTTTGGATCCGTGACCTCTCCTTCGTGCAGGAGCGTTGCCACACGGCTCCGCCGATGCGGGTTGGGAAGATGGAACTGTAGGGCGACTGGGTAGCACCTCACGACATATCTTAGCTCACGAATCTGCGCCAGGCTAGCTTCCATCTTCGCAGCCTCCAATCCGCCTCCGGCCCTTTGGATCGCCAGGTTGGATCTAAGCATTGGGGGGCTTCCTGATCGCCGTGATCGCCCTCCTTTTCTCCTTTCACCACATCTCATTGCCCGCAGGCACCACCCTCAGGCTCCCCCAGCAATGGGGAGTACGGTGCATCGCTACCTCGATGCCGCCTGTGCTTATAGACGCTTTAATGGGGCGATCCCGCAGTCGATATCGAGAACGCGCGGCTTGACGAGATCAACGCCAACATCTTTGCGCTCTGATCCAGTTCGAATTCCCGCTCAACCCCAACACCTCCAGCCGGCAAAGAAACGCCAATCTGATCGCCCTTCTGCGGGAGTACGGCGAACGGACCTGAGAGTGGGACAACTTTAACTCCCAAATCGCGGCCAATTCCTTTGCCATGATTCATAATAAAACTTGGAAAACTACGCCTCCTCAGTTACCCAATTCTGCCATCAATGGATTTACCGAACTTTCCCCAATGCCACTGCGGATCCTCCACGTTATTCAATCCGTGAATCCACTGGGGGGTGGCCCGATTGAGGCTATCCGGCAGATAGCCGCCTCCCACCACGCCCTTGGCGATACCTTGCAGATCGCCTCCCTTGACCCCCCCGGTGCGCCCTACCTCGCCTTCCCCGGGGTGCCAGTGGAGCCCCTGCATCGCTCCTGGATTGATCGCTTCTTTCCCCTTTCGCTGCTGCGCTGGGTCCGGGCCCATCACCACTACTACGATGCAGTGGTGGTGAACGGCATCTGGGATTTCCATCTCCTCGCCGCTTACTTGGCAGTGCGCGGCACAGCCACGCCCTTCATTGTTTTTCCCCACGGGATGTTAGATCCCTGGTTTCGTCGCCGTTATCCCCTCAAGCACCTCAAGAAATGGCTCTTTTGGCCCTGGGCCATGTATCTGCCCCTGCGCCAGGCCGATGCCGTTTGTTTCACCTGCGATCAGGAGCGACTCCTCGCCCGCCAATCCTTCTGGCTCTACGAGTGCCATGAGGTGGTGGTGGCCTTCGGCACCAAAGGTATCCCCGATCCCAACCACGACTACGCCAACCCTTTTGTCCGGGCATACCCCGCCATCGCCGGCCGGCAGCGCTTGCTCTTCCTTGGCCGCGTCGCCCCCAAGAAAGGGCCCGACCTGCTTCTGCACGCCATCGCCGCCCTCCAGGCCGAAGGGCTGTGGGATCCGCTCACCATGGTGCTGGTGCTGGCTGGACCCGCCAACGGCTCCTACGCCACCCAGCTCCAACACCTGGCCGAGCGCCTTGGCATCAGCTCCTCCCTCCTCTGGACCGGCATGATCCAGGGCGACCAGAAGTGGGGCGCCTTCCAATCCGCCGATGCCTTTGTGCTCCCCTCCCACCAGGAAAATTTCGGCATCGCCGTGGCGGAAGCCCTTTCCTGCTCCATCCCCGTACTCCTCACCCATCCGGTGAACATCGCCGCCGACATCGCCGCCGCAGGCGCCGGCCTGGTGGAGCACGACACGGCCTCTGGCATCACCAATCTCCTGAGTCGCTGGTTGGCTCTGGATCCCACCGCTCGCGCCGCCATGGCCACCCAGGCCCGCCGCTGTTTCCTAGAGCGCTACGAGATCAGCAACGCCGCCCTCTCCGTCACCAGCACCATTCGTGCCGCAATCCTTCAGCGCCAACTGGCTCAAACTGACCGTTGAATTGGTTTTGCGCATTTTTAACTACAGGCGCGCTGCCTGTACACCACATCTGGTGTGCAAGCCCTCTTTGGTATCCGCACGCCCCAAAATCACGCCTGCGCCCGGTGTCAACTTCCTCAGGAGCAACGTCCTGGGCGTCAATCACGAATTGCGGAAAAGTTTGATGCAATGGCAAGACTGCCCGCCCTCACCCCTCCCCTGGTTTGAGCTGCGCGAATTCCTGCTCAACCTGCTCTTCACCCCCGCCCTGTTGCTGCCGTTAGTAGGCGCTCTCGGCCTGCTCCTGGCCTGGAGGTGGGAACTCCCACGCCTGGCTCTGCCGGCCGTGGCCCTGCTCGCACCCATCGCCATCAGCGTGATTTATAGCCCCCTGGCCACAACCCTGCTCAGCGGCTGGTTGATGGCCCAGGTCCCTCCCTCTGCTCAGGCTGCCGAGGCCCTGCCCGTTGCCGTGCTGGTGGGGCGAGGGTCAGCCATCGCCGCCGCTACGACCAACGCTGCCGCTGACCGGCTTCGCCAGGGTCTGGCGGTGGCCGCCTATGTGTCCGGCGATCAACGGGCAACGGCAGAGCGCTTGCTCGCCCTCGGCGTTTCCCCTTCCTTGGTGGCCGGTGATAGCTGCGCCCGCACCACCTGGGAGAACGCCACCTTCACCGCCGCCTGGCTGCGCCAGCACCACCCCGGCGCCCCTGTCATGCTCATCACAGATCCCTGGCAGCTTCCCCGGGCTACAGAAGCCTTCCGACAACAGGACCTCCAGGTGATCCCCTTCGCCGTCGCACCGGACCTGGGCCCCACCGATCGCAACCGCCTGGCCCTCCGCGAAACCGCCGCCACCGTCCTTTATCGCCTTCAGGGGCGG
>JBBASD010000005.1:4434-14023 GCA_040399485.1 Cyanobium sp.
CCGCCTGGCCCTCCGCGAAACCGCCGCCACCGTCCTTTATCGCCTTCAGGGGCGGTTTTGAGTCGGCGGCGGTAGCGACAAGTTTGGTTGGGACCTGTTCTTGTGCCCTCGCCTAATGACGCCGGGGAGCCACCAGGGCCTTCAACTGCCCCTCCAGCGTTCGCAACACCGCTTCCTGCCCGAAGCGCTCCACCGCCAGCTCTCGTGCCCTCCCGCCCAGCCGTTGCCTGAGGGGGCGATCGTCCACCAAGCGCCGCACCGCCGTCGTAAAGGCGATCGGATCTTCAGGATCCACCCGCAGGCCAGCCTGTTCCGCCAGGTCGCCTAGCTCGCTGCCCGCAGGGGAGCTTGCCACCACGGGCCGGCCGCTCGCCAGGATCCCCAGCAGCTTCGATGGCAACACCACATCTGCCGCCCCGGCCTTCTGGGGCAGCAGGTGCACATCCGCCAGGTTGAGCCAATCGTTCAGCCGCTCCACCGGCTGCAAGGGCAGCAACCGCACCTGGGCCAGCCCTGCCGTGGCCTCGGCTAACGCCGCCTTGGTGGGGCCCTCCCCCGCCAGCAGCCACAGCAGGTTGGGCCCATCCGCCAGCTGCTTGATCACGGCCACCAGCAGCTCCAGCCCCTGCTTTTTGTTCATCGAGCCCGAATACTGCAACACCATCGCTCCCTCCGGCACCCCCAGCTCCCGCCGGTAAGGATTTGCCGCCGCCGCCGCGGGGCCCTGGGGCTGGATTGCCTCCAGATCCACCCAGTTGGGCAACACCAACGTTCGCCTGGCCTCCACCCCCTTCTGCTGGGCCCGCTGCACCATCGCCGCGCTGATCGTGCTCACCCGATCAAATCTCCCCAGGGTGCGTCGCTCCCAGCCCTCCGCCAGCCCCCGCAGCCATTTTCCCTTCAGCATCCCCAGCTCGAAGGCCGCATCTAATTCAAAATCCTGAATATGCAACCAGCCCTGGCATCCCTTCCCACACAAACGCTGCAATAACAGGGCCCCCGGAGCGCAGAAAAAAGCGGGCGCCACCGTGATCACCACATCGGGCCGCCAACACCGTTGGGCCAGGAGTACCGGCAGGCTCGTTAGGGCAAAGCTCGCCAGGTGCACAAGCCTTGTCAGCCCACCTGGCTTTCGCGGCACCCATAGCGGACACCGCCGCACCTCCAGGCCAAAGAGGTGCTCGGTAATATAATGATTCTTAACAGCCTTGCTTCCGTTTCCTAGTTCCCATAGGGGAAAATAGGGCTGAGCCGTGACGACTCTCACCTGGTGCCCCTGCTTCGCCAACCATGTGGCCAACTCCCCGCTGTATTTCCCAATGCCCACCGGCTCAGGAGCAAAATTAATCCCGTAAAGAAGAATGCGCATCCCCAATTTCAACTTTTCAGCCGACCCCATCCAATCTAATATGCTAGAGCGTTCTACGGGAGGGCTTTTTCGTCTCCACGGCAAGGATCTCAACCGCCTGCAGCGGTTTCTGGATCCTGCCATGATCACGATCCTCTTCCTGGCGGCTGCAACCGGTTCCAGCGTCCCGCTGCCCAGCACATCGCTGACGATTTTTCTACTTACGGCGCTCATTCTTCCCGCCGGAAAGCTTTATCGCAGCTACCGCCAAACCTCCCTATGGGTCCTCGTGCGCCGGGTGAGCATCAGCTGGGCCCTGGTGCTCACCGGCCTTCTTCTGCTCGGCTTTCTGCTCAAGTTGTCGGCCAACTTCTCGCGCCTGGATATGACCCTCTGGGCCATCTTGGGCTGGGGCCTGCTTTTGCTGCACCATGTGGGCAGCCGGAAGATCCTGCGTTGGCAACGCCTCCGGGGGGGAAACAACCTCAGCATCGTCTTTTGGGGCACTCCCTCCCAGGCCATCGACTTCCACCGCAAGCTCCAGGAGCTCCCCTGGACTGGCCTCCGCTTGGCGGCTTGGTTTGAAGCTCCCGACAGCGAGCCAAAGCCCCTGCCGCCCTCCATGCTCCCCTGCTCCGGAGGACTGCCGGAAATGCGCCAATGGCTCAACAGCCACCATGTGGACCAGATCTACTTCAGTCACCACTCCACAGCCGATCTCCCCCTCGAACAGGTGCTGCTTTTTTTCGGCGACACTTGCAAGCCCGTCTATTACATCCCCTGGTGGGCCAACTCTTCAATGCAGTTTAGGGCGGAACAACTCGGCGATGCCTTCACCATCAACCTCTGGGGGCAGGAGGGTTCGGTCATCGACCACCGCATTAAGCGCCTGGTGGATCTGGTGGGGGCGTCCCTGGCCCTGGTGCTGCTGGCGCCCTTGCTACTTCTAATCGCCCTGCTGGTGGCCACCACTAGCTCCGGGCCAGTGTTCTTCGTCCAGACCCGCTACGGGCTGGATGGGCGTCCTTTCCACATGCTGAAGTTCCGGTCTATGACCGTTACCGAGGACGGGTCCACCCCCGGGTTGCAGCAGGCCCGCCGCGATGATCCCCGCGTCACTCCCCTGGGCCGCATCCTGCGCCGCTGGTCGCTCGATGAGCTCCCCCAGCTATTCAATGTGGTTAATGGCTCCATGAGCCTGGTGGGGCCTCGCCCCCACGCCGTGGACCACAACGAGCACTATCGCCAGCTCATCCCTGGCTACATGCAGCGCCACACCTTCAAGCCAGGGATGACGGGGCTGGCCCAGGTGGAAGGCTGGCGGGGCGAAACCGCCGAACTAGAAGCCATGGCCAACCGGGTCAAGGCCGATCTTCGCTACCAACGCGAATGGTCGCTTGGCATGGATCTGCGGATTTTGCTACGCACCCTGTTTAAGCTGCGATCTGGGAACGCCTATTGACGCAAAATTATTCAAAAGATGAAGCTAAAAGATGAACTCGTTCACTCTGCGTGCCGATTTCTGAACACTGTTCATGGCCAGGGGGCCTCGCATTGCTTGAACCCTGTGGCAGCGATCTCAGCATGGTGGTTGCAGATCGCTGCGCCCCTACCAGAGGCTCATGGGTTCTCAGACGTCGTAATAACGTTTGCCGTCGCTTCTTCGCAACGCATCCGGCCGTCGAGCCGACCGTCGGCTGAACTCGCTCACGCTCGGGTTGGCCACCAATGGATCCACATGGGCCACCTGTTTCCACAACTCCGGCGGCGCCCAACGCAAGGTATGCATCACTCGGTCGTGGCGCACCACATGACACCAATGAGTGTTGCCGCACTTGGGACAGAATAGCTCCTCCAGCCATTCGTTGCTCAACACCAACACCGGATAGGACTGAATCAAGAGCCGAGCGCGCTTGTCGCTCATCCCCCGCAGTCGTAGATCCTCTGGTTTGACTAGATGTAAAAAATATTTGCGGCCATTGCCACTTATGCGTTGCTCGGGATGGGCCGGACAATAGAGTTCCCGGTTCTTCGCTCGACCATTTCGCCTGCGGTTGTTGCGATTTTTATCTAAGTTAAATGCTTGAGTGTTGCTTTCTAGAGGCTCTTGTCCAAGATTTGTAGTCAATTTCACTTGTTGGAAAGCAAAAGCTTCACTTAGAGTAATCATACCATGAGTCGTCGTTGCTTGTCAATCAATTTTTGCGTTAATTCGTTAGCTTGCTGACATCACATTCAATTCTAACCGAATCTTTTGGTTGGGTACGCCTGAAAAGCGACCAGCCATACAGGGTGATTCGAGCCAAGAGCCAGGCGATAAACAACCATTCATTTCGGCTATGCAGTGATCAGTGATTCGCTAATCAAGTGAGAGATCAAAACTGATTTTGGTGGTGATAATCTATTGGCTTTAGTTTGCCTCTGCTTAAATCGCCTTCTCATAACACTTCAGCATAGACAGTCAATTCAGTAATCATCTCCCTCGCGATCCATGGGATCTATGCTGCTTTCTTAGAACTCGCGAATGGATTTTACCATGATTATTGGCAAAAGTCAGATGCGCACACCACTTGCCTTAGTTGCCGCATTCCTCCTGGCCATCGGCCTCCCGGCGGGGAGTGGCGTGGCTCAGACCGCGATCGAAACCCAAAGGGTCACGTTTGCTGCAGGTACCGATTCCATTTTGCTCCAAGGCCAGCTCAAGGGCGACCAGACACTCGACTACAAGTTGCGGGCTGGCGCCGGTCAGACCCTGACGGTCGAGATCAAGGGTTCCAATCCGCAGAACTACTTCAACGTGATGGCAGCTGGCTCTGAAAACGCCCTGTTCATCGGCAGCAGCTCCGGCAACAGCTTCCGTGGCCTGCTACCTAGCGATGGCGATGTCCGGGTGAGGCTGTTTCTGATGCGTCCGGCGGCGCGCCGCCAGGAAACGAGCAAATACAGCCTGCGCCTGGGGATTGTTGGCGCTCCCCTTGCTCCTCTGCCCGCTAGCCGCGATGCCCTGCTTCCCGGCACTCCTTATCACGCCGCAGCGGAGGTGCCCTGTGGATCCGGTGGTGGCGCAAAGCTCGCCAGATGTAAGGCCTTTGTGATCCGCAGGGTCAACAACAGCGCCACGGTGGTCGTAACCAGCCCCGAGGGCCAGCAGCGTCAGTTCCTGTTCGTGCAGGGCAAGGCGGTTGCTTCGGATCAACCCGAGCCGTTGGCGGTGCAGCGGCGGGGCGATGTTTCGCTGCTGCGTCTGGGCGAGAACTTCGAGGACCATGAGATTGTCGATGCCCTGGTGCTGGGGGGCTGAGGCCCCCCAGCCTTGATTGATGGCTGTCGATATCCATTGCGCCTTAAAGGGCCAGTCTTTATGGCCCACTCTTTGGGGTTCCTTTCTTTGCTAGATAAACGCACACTCATTCTTCACTATCTGAGATGCCTTCTACACGATTAAGCACCCCCCATCATCTGCGCTTCTTGGCAGCTCACGCCCATTTATCCCATGTCTTCGGCGGTGACTGGTTCGCCAAGGGGGCCGAAAGTTTTGCGCGCTTCTTTGGCACCCCATTCTTTCTGATGGCCCAGTCTGCCGTTGTTATTTTTTGGATTTATCTGAATGTTGCCAACTACACTACATTTGATCGCTATCCGTTTATTCTGCTTAATCTGGCATTCAGCCTTCAGGCGGCCTATGCTGCACCTTTAATTTTGCTCGCCCAGACCAGGCAGGCTGATAGGGATAAGGCCCATTCAGAAGCGGATGCGAAACACAGGGAGGAGATTGCCTTTGAAATGCACAAGGAGCAGCAATTGGCGCTGCAGCAGACGCGGCAACTTCTCTCGCTCCTCGATCAAAACAACGAAATGACCTTGGTTGTGCGGCAACTAAGCGAGCGCATCGAATCGTTAACCTCTGAAATTCACAGCAAAGTAGTACTATAAGTGAACTAGAAGATTAAAGCCATATTAAATTGTTTAGGTTAATTTCTCAAACTTAACAGCTCGGCTGGCGGGTCTGTTGATAGCTCCAGATGTTGCCCAGCACCTTTTTGACATAGAGGCGGGTTTCGGGGAAGGGGATCGCCTCGACCCACAGCTCTGGTGAGGCCTGCAGCAGGGGGGTCACCCAGCCCTGGGCCGCCCCGGGGCCGGCGTTGTAGCTGGCCACCGCCAGGAAGGGATTCCCCTTGGATTGATCCAGCAGCTGGCGCAGATAGCGGGATCCCAGGGCTGTGTTCAGGGCTGGTTCCTTCAGGGCCTCGGCGCTGATCGGCCGACCCGCCAGTTCGCTGGCGGTCGACGGCAGCAGTTGCATCAGACCCACCGCCCCCGCGCCGGAACTGACCGCCGGCGTGAAGCGGGATTCCTGCCGCGCCACGCCCAGGGGCACCGTGGGATGCAAGCGTGCAGCGGCGGCGCCAGTGGCAAAGTCCTCGCCGAAGCGCACCGGGTGCAAGCCCCGCTCGATCGCCGGCAGCAGCTCGCATTGATCCGGTCGCAATTGGGCGCTGGCCTCCTCCAGTTGGTGCAGGCCGGTCCAGTCATCCCCCACCGCCTGGCGCAGCCGTCCCTCCAGCAGCAGATCGCGGCTGGCCCGCAGCTCCGGTTTGCCCCTGCGCGTGCGCCAGGTTTCCCAGGCTTCCTCCTTGAGCTTGAGGCGCCAGAGCCGATCCAGCTCGGCATCGCCACTGGCCAGGGGGCTCCAGGCCTGCTTTGCCGGCAGATTCACCTCAGCGGCGACACCTTGCTGCAACCGCAGCTCCCCTTCACCCAGCTGCACCGAGGCCCGCCAGCCGTAGTAGCCGCCGGGATGGTGCAGCAGCAATTCTCGCCAGGTGGCGGTGGCCCCCTCGTCCTGGCCGAGCTGGTGCTGGCTGAACCCTTTCCAGAAGCGGTGGCGGGCCGCCAGCATTGGCGGCAACCGGTCGGCCCCAATCGCCTGCAGCACCGTCAGAGCCCCGCCCCATTGGCCGGCCAGTAACTGCTTGCGGGCAAAATCCCATTGCAGATCCCAGCTGGCGGCATCATCCGGCCAGCGCTGCATCACCTCCAGGGCCAGCCGGCCGCTGGGATCGGCCAGGGCGCGGTGGGCCTGCACCGGGGCGCTTTCGCGCCAGCGGAGGGGCAAGCTCGCCAGCTGCGAATCCACGCCGGGCCCCTCTTCCTGGCTGAGCCGCCGCACCGCCTGCTCGGCCTCGGGGCCCTGTGGTTGCTGCTTCACCACTTGCAGCAACAACGGAGCGACCAGGGCCTTCTGGCCCCCATCGCCCTTGGCCAACGCCTCCGCCAGCAACAGGGCACCCCGGGGAGACAGGGCCGCCAGCTCCCTGGGGGAGGGGTTTGCTTGGAGAGCGGGTGTGGCGGGTGCTGCTGTAGTGGCGTCTAGGGGGGCTGTCGGGGCCGTGCCTTCGCCCAGGCAGGCCAGGGCGTCTTGGCCGCCGCCCAGTTCCGCCAGTGCGGCGGCCAGATCGGCTCGCTGCTCCAGGCTGGGGCGGTCGCTGGAGCGGGCGCATTCCTGGCGGATGCGCCCGTCGGCGCCGGGCCAGCGGGCCCCCCACTTCGCCAGGTGCAGGGCGCCCGCCAGCCGATCCGCCGCTGCGGGCCCCTGTTCCAGGGCGGCGGCCAGGGCGGCGGGATGGGCTGGGAACTGCTCCAGCAGTCGCTGGCGCAGGGCCGGATCCTGGCGGCCCAGGGCATAGAGCGCATCGGCGCTGGCGGGGGAGGTCGGGAACCGGCGCAGCAGCTGTTGCCAGCGTCGTTCCGCCGCCGGACCCTGCTGCAAGGCCTCGGCCCGCTGGGCCTGTTGCTTGATCACCACCGCCGCCAGCCCATCGCGGCCCCAGCCTTGGCCGTTCAGCAATTGCCCCTGGCGTTGACGATCACCGGCGGCCTGGTCCAGCAGCAACAGGCCGGCCTCCCGCCGCCGGGCCGGATCCGGGGCCCAGCGGCGCTGGCGCTCCAGGCTGCTGGTGGGGGTTGCGGGGGTCAGGGGGGGCAGCAGGCTCAGCAGCTGACGCCCCCCCACCAGGGCGGCCGCCGTGCCAAGACAGGAGACGGCCAGCAGGGTGGTGAGACGGGGCAAGGCGAGGGGGGCGTCGCGCTGGCATTCTGAACAGACAACCGGAAGCCCGCCTGGGCCGGCCCTCTCCCAGTGCCTCCTCCCAGGCTCTCTCTGGGTTTTCCGAACTCCGCCGACCTTTCCCCTGGCCCGCTTTTCCCTGCCCAGCCTGCGGCGATCGTTGGACGGCTTGCGGTCCAGCCCCAACGACCTGCCTGGAGCCCAGCAACGGCGACGGGCCCTGGGGGTGGTCGCCCTGGCGGGGTTGAGCATCATGCTGCGCCCCTGGCCCCCTTTCCTCTGGTTGCCTGGCTGGGTCGTGGGGGCCCTGCTGCTTTGGATGGTGGCGGAGTTGCTGGCATGGCTGTGCTGGCCGCGCCGCTGGCGCTGAGGCCCCTGTCGCAACCGGCGTAGCCTGGTTCCGATGCGCGAGAACTGCATGCCCCTTCCGGCCCCCCAGCCCCTGGGCGCCCCCCTGGGCGACAGCGTGGCGGGATTTGGCACCGATGGCATCCGCGGGTTGGTCGGCACGGCGATCACCCCCGCCTTGGCGCTGCAGATGGGCTTCTGGTCCGGTCTCGTGTTGCCGCCGGAGGGGCCGGTGGTCATCGGCAGCGATTCCCGTTTGAGCGGTCCGATGCTGGTGGCGGCCCTCAGCGCCGGACTGGCGGCGGCGGGCCGCGAGGTGTGGCAACTGGGCCTCTGCCCCACACCGGCGGTGCCCGGCACGATTCGGCGAGTTGGCGCGGCCGGTGGCCTGATGGTTTCCGCCAGCCACAACCCACCCCAGGACAACGGCATCAAGGTGTTTGGTCCCGGTGGAGCCAAGCTCGACCGCGAACGGCAACGGGCCATCGAAGCCGGCCTGCGGGGGGATGGGCCCATCCAGGGCGCCGCTGTTGAGGGGGCGAATCCCCCCCAGGTTCCCTTCCGCGGCGACGGTGCCGTCAGCCACCGTCCCGACCTGATGGCGGCTTACCACCAATCTTTGATTGACAGCGTGGCCGGCCAGCGGCTGGACGGCTGCCCCATCGTTCTCGATCTCTGCTGGGGTTCGGCGACCGCTTGCGGTGCCGCCGTCTTTGCCGAGCTCGGCGCCGACCTGACGGTGTTGCATGGCAGCCCGGATGGGGCCCGCATCAATCAGGATTGCGGCAGCACCCATCTCGAAAGCCTGCGCCAGGCGGTGCTCGAAACCGGCGCGGCCATGGGTTTCGGCTTCGATGGCGACGCCGACCGCATGCTGGCCGTCGATGGCCTGGGCCGCATCGTCGACGGCGACCACGTCTTGTACCTGTGGGGTTCGGCCCTGCGCGATGCGGGCCAGTTACCCGACGACCGCATCGTGGCCACAGTGATGTCCAACCTCGGTTTCGAGCGGGCTTGGCAGGCGGGCGGCGGTCGCCTGGAGCGCACGGCCGTCGGTGATCAACACGTCCATGCCGCCATGGAGGCCCTGGGCGCCGGCCTGGGGGGAGAGCAGTCTGGCCACATCCTCTCGGCCCGCCACGGCCTCAGTGGCGATGGACTGCTCACGGCCCTGCAGGTGGCGACCCTGGTCCATGGCCGGGGCCAGACCCTGGCCGAGTGGATGGAGGGCAGCTTTCGGCCCTACCCGCAACGGCTGCAAAACGTGCGGGTGCCCGATCGGCAGCGGCGCTTGGGTTGGCAGGACTGCGAACCGTTGTGTCAGGCGGTGGCGGAGGCGGAGGCGGCCATGGCAGGCCAGGGGCGGGTTTTGGTGCGCGCCAGCGGCACCGAACCCCTGTTGCGGGTGATGGTGGAGGCCGCCGAACCCGAACAGGTTCAGTATTGGACCGATCGGCTTGCGGCCATGGCAGAGACCCATCTGAACTAGGGCTTAGAGCAGGTCCATCGCCAGGGACAGGGCACCGGCACAGGCGTCGCCGGCCGCCTCCCTCCACTGGCTGTCCGGCAGGGTGGTCGTCAAGGCTTCGCGGAAGGCCCTCCGGAAGGCGGGCAGATGCTCCAGCGCCCCCCCCATGGGGCACACCGCCGGTGCGGCCAAGTCAAGGGCCGTGGCCACCGCCGTCACCATGGCAGCCAGGGCCTCGCCGTTGCGGTGCAGGATGGCAACGGAGTCGGCATCGCCAGCGCTGGCCAGGGCCGCCACCACCGGCGCCAGGCGGGCGAAACCGGCGGGGCCGAACTCCGGTGCCACTACAAGCGCC
>JBBASD010000005.1:14123-22359 GCA_040399485.1 Cyanobium sp.
CGGCGCCAGGCGGGCGAAACCGGCGGGGCCGAACTCCGGTGCCACTACAAGCGCCTTGAGCTCCTGGGCTGCCTGGGCCTGGCTCGGCTCCAGCCCCAGGCCCTGCCAGAGGGCGGCCCGCAGGGGCCCCTCGGGGCGGCGTCCGTCGGCCATCTGCAGGCTGAGCCGCAGGCCGTCCTGGCCGATGTCCATGGCCGACCCCCCCCCATCCAGCAGCCAGCCCCATCCGGCGCATCGGTGTTCTTGGCCGTTGGCGTTGCGACCAACGGCGATGGTGCCCGTGCCGCTGATCACGACAATGCCAGCCCCATCGGCAAAGGCACCGACCAGGGCGGTGCGCTCATCGCCGGTCACCACCACCTGTTTCAGGGTCAGATTCAAGGCTCTGCAGGCCAGGGCCTGCCCCTGGGCCTGCACCCCACTGCCCTGCTCGATGCCGCTGGCGCCGATGGCCGCCGCCCGCAACGGCAGCGGTCCATCGCCCCATTCCCCTGGGGTCAGGCTGGCCCTGGCCTTGCCCAGGCTTTGGATCAGGGCCGCCTGGAAGCGTTGCGGCCCCTCGAAAGCCGCCAGATGGCTCACCCCAGGTCCCTGTCCTTCCGCCACGATCAGCCTGTCGATCCCAACACCCAGGTCTGCCTCCGCCCGGGCCAGGCGGCAGGTGGTGTGGGTTTGGCCGGCATCGAAGCCGGCGATCAGTCCCGCCACGGCGCTCTCGCCCCCCGATCGGCCCAGCCGCGGCGGCGGGCCGCCTCGTTGCTGGCGGCCGACAGGGTGGCCAGGCTGAACAATCCGAGCAGCTGAACCTCCGGCCGAAAGAAAATCGTGTCCGTGAATCCCTGGACCCCCAGACCCACGAAGACGGCCACCGCCGCTAGGCAGGGCAGGGCCAGCCTGCTGCTGGAAGCCCATTGGCCCAGACCCACCTTGCAGGCGCTCCAGAGCAAGCCCAGGCTCACCAGCAGTCCCGGGATGCCGGCCTCAACCAGCAGCTCCAGCGGGATCGAATAGGCGCTGAGGGCGTTGAACTTGGGCTGTTGGTAAATCGGATAAATCAGGTTGAAGGCGCTGTTGCCTGGCCCGATTCCAAGCCAGGGGCGGTCGCGGATCATCTGAAGAACCGCGCTCCAGACATTGATGCGGAAGTTGTTGGAGCTGTCTTCCCGTCCTGCCATCAGACTCATGACCCGCACCCGCAAAGGTTCGACCTGGGTGACCAGCACCACAAGCACCAGGCTGGCGACTACCAGCAGCAGGATCGGCAGGGTCCGCCGCCAGAATGGCGGCCAGGACTTCGTGAAGCGCAGCATCAGCAGGAGGCCCAGCACCGCCAATGAAGCCACCATGCCCATCCAGGCGCCGCGGCTGTAGGTGAGTACGAGGGCCACGAGGCCCAGCACCAGGGAGGCCAGGGCGAACAGCCGGCGTGGCAGCCCCTGCCAGCGCAGCAGGGCCACGACCGCTAGGGGCAGGATCGGCAGCAGATAGCCCCCCAAAAGGTTCGGGTTATCGAGGCTGCTGTAGATGCGAACCGTGCCCTCGGCCACGGAATTGTTATCGGACCAGCGCGCCAGGGCCCCTGAATCCCCATAAAGCTGGCGAATGCCGATCACGCTGGTGAGCAATTCCCCCGCCAGGATCGCCGCCACGATCCGGTCCCACCAGACGGGGGCCTGATCCAGCAGCTGGCGCATCAGCGCATAGACCCCTAGATAGCTGACCAGTTTCATCAGCCCCGTGAAGGCCGCCAAGGGCACCGGTGAAAATCCGGTGGCCAACACCGCCACGGCAAGCACCGCCAGCAGCCAGCCGTTGATGGCGTTGAGGCCCCCGGGCCGGGTGCGTAGGGACCAGACCAACCACAGCAAGCCGCAGGCCGTGATCATCAAGGTGAGTCCACCCCGAGTGATCTGGGGCAACCAGCCCATCAGGGCGCACAGCATTAGCCCCGCCAGCTGGGGCAGCTGGGAGCTCAGGCGACCCGAGCGTGCCTCTACCAGGAGCCCCTGCCAGCGCAGGATCAGGGGCGAAGTGGCGGTGACTGGTGGCATCAGGCCTTGGTCGCGACGCAGGGATTATGGGTGGCTTGCGGGTCCGCCATCGCCGGCACGGGGCCGTGGTGGCGGTGGTAGCGCACCCGGTACACGGGCAGACCCTGGGCCAGCACAAGCCGTTCCCGTTCCGTGGGGACTGCCAGCGGGTTGGTCTTCAGCCAGGGGACAGGATCGCTGCACGGGCGCTCAAAGCAACCGCTGGCCTCCACCTGGACCACCATCGGTTCGATCACCGCCAGCACGTCGCTCTGCATCAGCAAGGTGCCCCCCGGCGGTAGGGCCAGGGCGAGGGAGCGCAGCAGCGCCGGTTGCAGCACCCGCCGCTTGTGGTGGCGACTCTTGAACCAGGGGTCCGGGAATTGCAGGGTCACCAGTTGCAACAGTCCCGGAGGCAGATCCTGCAGCCACTCCACCAGGTTGAGGCTGGCGTTGCAAAAGAGGTAGCGGAGGTTGGTGAGGCCCGCGGCTTGCCGGTCGGCTTCGGCGGCGACCACCAGGGGGCGACGGATTTCAACGCCCAGGTGGTTGCGATCGAAGCAGCGTTCGGCCATCGCCAGCAAAAAACGCCCCCGCGCCGCGCCGATGTCCAGATGCAAGGGGAGGGATGGCTGGGCGAAAAGCTCCCCGGGGCCCGGCAGCGCCAGGGGCTGCTGGTAGAGAACGCTGAGCGGGTTGACGTGTTGACGCACCTTCAGTCATCCAGGGCGTGGCCTGGAGGCGCAGCCAAATCAGGCAGATCCCCGCCGGGGTTGGGCACCAGAAAAGCCCAGCTGGCGGTGTAACCATGCAGGTGGGTGCTCTCGCCAGCCCCGAGGGGTCCGATTTCACCATTGCAGAACAGGCCCGCGATCGGCAGCTGGGCGAAGACTTCACGACCGAGGCCCACATCGCCATCGGCTTCGCCGTAAAGACCCTCGCCCCGGCCCAGACAGGCAAACAGCAAGGCCGCCAGAGGGGTGGCCTGACGATCGGCTTGGCGGGCCAACAACTGGCGGGCTTCGTCGCGGGAGGCGGCAGCATCCCGCAATTGGAACTGGACTTTCTGGCCGACCCGCATGCGCTCAGCCACCGCGACCGCCCCATTGCGCGGATCCACCCCCAGGAGATTGCGCACCAGGAAGGTGGAGGGCTCCACCAAGGTGGGACTGAGACTGAAGTCGTTGCGGCCCACCCCCAGGAATAGCGAGTGGCGCACCTGTTCCC
Source organism: Cyanobium sp. (assembly GCA_040399485.1). Taxonomy (GTDB): domain Bacteria; phylum Cyanobacteriota; class Cyanobacteriia; order PCC-6307; family Cyanobiaceae; genus Cyanobium. Next base: position 17,381 of record JBBASD010000005.1, read on the forward strand.
GCTCTTTGGGACTGAGGTGAGTGAGGATCGCCTGCAGCGCCTCGACGGGGCTGCGCTGGCGTTGTCCCTCGCTGCTCACCTGCAACACCACGTTGCGTTGGGCCTGTTCCACCTCCATCACCGGGCCAATGGGCCGGCAGCCCTGGGCCAGCACAGGGTCCAGCCGCCAGGCGCCACCGATCAGGCAGCCGATGGCACCGCTGCGCACGCTGTCGTCCAACAGCAAAGAGCCATGCGGTGCACTGTGCTGGCCGGCGATGCCGCCCAACTTGATGGTCTGGGGATAGGCGTAATCCAGGCCACTGATCAGGTCATTGATGCCCTCGCTGGTGGGATCCACCAGCAACAGCATGGAGTTGGCCATGTTGGGAGAGACACCGACGGCGGCATGCCAGGCCTCGGCGGGTCCATCTAGATCCGGAAGCTCCCCGGTGTCGATCACAAATGGATGCAGCCGGACTCCGGGCAGGCGCAGCAGCATGACGCTGAGGGCCGGTTGGCGTTCAATCTCATGGGGGGCTTCTCCTGCGGCGGTACCCACCACTCCCGCTCCGCAGCAACCCAACCATTGGCTGGCCTGGAGTTTCTGCCTTAGCAGGGGTAGGAGCCTGGGCAGGTCACTGGCGTAGTCCGCAGCGGCGAAGACCAGGGCCAGATCCGCCGGGCCACAGCCGGCCAATTGGCGGGCTACCTCATCCACTGCCCCTTGCAGGGACACATCCCGCCCGAGGGCGGTGCGACACCAGGCACCGGGATCCCGCCGGGGAAACCAGGGAAAGGGAGGAAGCGCAGCCATGGCCGGACCCTATCGCCCGAGGGGTGTACGGATAATGGCGCCTAACCGAACCGTGCGTCTGTGCCGCCTCAGCTCTATCGCTCCTTGCTTTGGATGGATGTGCGCCTGGGTGTCTTGTTCGCCCTGGCCATTCCTTTGCTTCTGCTGATCTGGGCCGCGCTGCGTCGTGAAAAGGCCATGCTGCGGTTGCTCGACCTTTACTGGAAGGTAGCCAGCCTGTGGCTGGTGGCGGTGCTGCTGCTCAGCGCCGGCAGGGCAGTGGCCTATCCGTTGCTGGTGCTGGCTCCCCTGTTGATGGTGGCGGCGTTGTGGTTTTGGGTCGATCTGAACGATGAGCTCGCCGACATGCCCCCCTGGCGGGCGCTGCCTCTGACGTTGCGGATCTGGCGCTGGGGTCTGACGGCCTACGGGCTCGCCAGTGCCGTCTTTGCCGCCACAGCCCTTCCCTGCCTAAACGGAGCCCTGGATCGACCCTTCTGCCAGGTGTGGCTGGAGGCTCCGAAGGGGTTGCATGGAGTGCTCGAGGTGGTGATTGGTTTTGTCTTTGGGGGCACCTGGAGCCAGGGGTTGGCCGGTTTCCTCGGTTTCCTTGGTCTGGTGGCCTATGTGGTGGGTCTCTTGCAATGGCTCGTCGTGCGTCTGCCGCGCCAGGGCCGGGTGGCGGGTGAATTTTGAGCAGCACCGCCTCGCCATCTCCCGCGCCCATCGCCGCCCTGCTGGCCGTGCTTGAGGCCCTTAGTCGGGAGCGCCCGGATCGGGTGTTGCGCCTCGAGGGTCACTTGCCTGGCGGCGAACTCTTCGAGTTGCTGATCTATCGCGGTTTCTCCAGCAGCACCACCCATCCCACCGCCTACGACCCGGATCAGCCGGCCCTGGCGGAGGGTAGCGAAATCGCCAGTGCCACCCTGATGGAGGGTCCTCTCAAGCCTGGCAACGAAATCAAGCTGGCGGGGCCGGCGCCAGTGGAAGATTTTCTGTTGGGCCAGGGCTGGGACTAGGGAGTCAGCCTGTAGTAGCCGCCCAGTCCTAGTGGGGGAAATGGCGCCCTGGGCCTCAACTGGCCATGCGTCGGCCGGCCGAGCGGCCAAGACGGGCCGCAGCCCGACGAGCCCGGGTGACGCCACTGCCTTCCAGTAGGGGTTGGGTGTCGCCTGGCAGTAGCCCGGTGGGAGCGACCACATCTTGGGTTTGGATCCGACCCAGTTCCTGACGTCCGGCCAGCACCACCTGGCTCAGCTCCTGCAGACGGGTTTCCAGTTCGCTCAGCACCTGTTCGGCGTAGCGGTTGGCCCCCTCCTGCACGCTGGATGATTCCTGACGACTGCGTGCCACCAGGGCATCACATTGCTGCTGGGTCTGCTGGCGGAATTGCAGGGCGTCCTGGTGCAGGCGCTCCGCTTCAGCTTGGCTGTCCCGGTGGATGCGCAACCCTTCCAGGCGAATCGTCTCCAGTTCTTGCATGGCCTGTTGGCGGCCCCGTTCGTGTTGTTCCACCAGCTGGCGGTTGCGCTCGGTGGCCTCCTGTTCCAGTTGCTGGCGCCTGGTCTGGGACTCCTGCTCCAGTTGCTGGCGGCGCAGGGCGAACTGCTGCTCCATCTGGGCCATGCGGCTCTGGTGCTCCTGCTCAGCCAGGGCCGTCTGCTGACGACCCTGCAGCAGAATCTGTTCGCACTGTTGGCGGGCTTGGTCCCGCAATTCGGTGGCCTGCTTCTCGGCTTCCTGGCGAATGGTGGCGCTGCTGATCAGCTGCTCCCGCTCGCGGCGGGCCTGGGCCAGGATCTCATCGGCCTGCTGACGGGCCTTCTCGATGAAGGATTCCCGTTGCAGGAGCAGTTCCTCGGCCTGGGCCAGTTGGCCGGGCAGGGCCTCCCGCAGGGCATCCACCAGCTCAATGGCTTCCTGCTCATTCACCAGTCTTCCGCCACTGAAGGGAATGCGGCTGCCCTCGAGGACGAGGTCCTCGATCTGGTCCAGTTGATCAAGAACCGTGATGCGGACCTCTGCCATGTCAACAGTTGGGAATGGCCCGATTAAAGAGCCTCATCAGGTCCCGCGCCACTCCCGGGGGAACCATGTGGCTCACGTCCCCCCCGAAGCGGGCCACTTCCTTCACCACTGAGCTGCTCAAAAAGCTGTGGCGGGTGGCGGTGGCCAAAAACAGGGTCTCGACTTCGGGTTCGAGGCTTTGGTTGGTGTGGGCGATCTGCAGTTCGAATTCGAAGTCGCTCAGGGCCCTCAGGCCCCGCAAAATCACGCGGGCCTGACAAAGCCGGGCGTATTGCACTGTCAAGCCGTCAAAACTTGCCACCTCCACGCCGCTGAGATGGGCCGTGGCCTCGCGGATCTGCTCCAAACGGCGATCCAGGGAGAAGCTGGGTTGCTTGCCTGGGTTCTGCAACACTGCCACCACCACACCCCCGAAAAGACGGGCACTGCGCTCAATCAGGTCCAGATGGCCCAGGGTGATTGGATCGAAACTGCCTGGATAGAGAACACGCATGCAAACCGGCCGTTGCTGTCGGCACACCTTCCTAGAGTCATATTTGCTCCGCCGGGCCTGTCTGGCCCCGCCCACCCATGGCCAACACCGTGACCCTCGACGCCGCCGCCAAGAAAACCCTGCTGCGCAAGATTCCGCACGGTGTCTTTATTTGCGGTGTGGCCGAGGGCGACCAAGTGAATGGCTTCACCGCCAGTTGGGTGACCCAGGGCTCCTTTGAACCGCCGTTGGTGGTGATGGCGGTGCGGGCGGATTCCACCAGCAATGGCATCATCCAGCGCACGGGCCGCTTCTCCCTCAATGTGCTGGCTGACAACCAGAAAGATCTGGCAGCCGTGTTCTTCAAGCCCCAACAGGCCGTGGGCGGCCGCTTTGACGCGGCTCCCTTCAGCCTTGGCCCCCTCGGTCTGCCGATCCTCAATGACGCCCTTGGCGGCCTGGAATGCACCTTGGTGGGCCAGGTGGCCCACGGTGATCACACCGTCTTTGTGGCCGAAGTCAAGAGTGCGGTGCTGCATCACGATGGCAGCCCCCTCGAACTTGCGGCCACCGGTTGGCAGTACGGGGGGTGAAGGAAGGCCCTGTCATCGCTGTACCCGCAAGCCGGCCCCTGTTGCTGCAGAGTGAGCGGCTGGCTGCCCGGCTGCGGGAGATTCCTGTCGAGCCGGGCTGCTATCTCATGCGCGATGGCGAAGACGCAATTCTTTATATTGGTAAGGCCAAGGTGCTGCGCAACCGGGTGCGCTCCTATTTCCAAGAATCTGGAGGCCATAGTCCCCGTATCAGCTTGATGGTGCGGCAGGTCTGTGAAATTGAATTCATCGTCACCGACAGCGAGGCGGAAGCCTTGGCTTTGGAGGCGAACCTGATCAAGAATCACCAGCCCCACTTCAATGTGTTGCTGAAAGACGATAAGAAATACCCCTATCTTTGTATCACCTGGAGTGAACCATACCCACGTATCTTCATTACCCGTCGCCGTCGTCAGCGCAGTCCCCTAGATCGTTTCTACGGCCCCTACGTGGATGTCGGACTGCTACGCCGCACCCTCACCCTGGTCAAACGGGTGTTCCCCCTGCGGCAGCGCCCCCAGCCCCTCTATCGCGACCGTACCTGTCTTAACTACGATATCGGCCGTTGCCCCGGGGTTTGCCAGCAAAAGGTTTCTTCTGAGGATTATCACCAAAGCCTGCGCAAGGTGGCGATGGTATTTCAGGGCCGCAATGACGAATTAATCACCCTATTGCAGGAACAAATGCAGCGCTGCGCCGACCGGCTTGATTTCGAATCGGCGGCTCTCATGCGCGACCAGCTGCAGGGCCTAGATGCCCTCACCGCCGACCAAAAGATGAGCCTGGGAGACAGTTCGGTCAGCCATGACGTGGTGGCCCTTGCCGCCGATGACCGGCTGGCGGCGGTCCAGTTGTTCCAGATGCGGGCCGGGAGGTTGGTGGGCCGTCTTGGTTATACCGCCGATGCCGCTGTTGACAGCGGCGAGCTGGCGGATCGGGGCCGCATCCTGCAGCGGGTGATTGAAGAGCATTACAGCCAGGTGGAGCCAGTTGAAATACCGCCCGAACTGCTTTTGCAATACCCTTTGCCCCAGCAGGCCCTGATCCAGGAGTGGCTGGGGGAGAGGCGTGGCCGCAAGGTGAAGTTGACGGTGCCCCAGCGCCAGCAAAA
>JBBASD010000005.1:22459-37190 GCA_040399485.1 Cyanobium sp.
CGCTCGGGTCACTCCGATGACTTCATGGCGATGGCCGAGATCATGCGGCGCCGTTTCCGGCGCTGGGCTCAGGCCAAGGCCGAGGGGGCGGATCTGCTGGCCCTGCGCCGATCCACGAATACCACCTTGCACACGGGCGGCCTCAATGACTGGCCGGATGTGGTCATGATCGATGGCGGCAAGGGCCAGCTCTCTGCCGTGATGGAAGCCCTGCGCGAACTCAACCTGCAGGAAGATCTGGTTGTGTGCTCCCTGGCCAAGCAGCGCGAAGAAATCTTTCTGCCCGGCGCCAGCCAGCCCCTGGACAGTGAGCCGGAGCAGCTGGGGGTGATGTTGTTGCGGCGCCTCAGGGATGAGGCCCACCGTTTTGCGGTCAGCTTCCACCGCCAGCAGCGGGGCGAGCGGATGCGTCGCTCACGCCTTGGCGACATCCCCGGCCTTGGCCCCAAAAGGGTCAAGGATCTATTGGCCCACTTCCATTCGGTGGATGCCATCCAACTCGCCAGTCCCGAGACCCTGGCCCAGGCCCCTGGTCTCGGTCCCGCCCTGGCACGCCAGGTATGGGAATGGTTCCACCCGCAGGAGCTGCGCGAGGATGGTGCCGATTCCAGCCCAGGCGCCAGTTCCTTGGAGGCGCCGGTTTCCTCCGTCACCTTGGAGGCCATTCCTTGAGCCCCGCCGCGAAGCGAGCCAACCGGGTGAGGATTGTGCTGGCGTGTGTGGCTGTGGTCGCTGCCTGGGTACTGGGTGTCGCCGCCGCCCAGGCAGCCCCGGGACTTTGTGTGGGACCTGTTTGCGGTGATTTGTTCAGCCGCAGCAGCCAGATGGATTGGCAGTTGCACCTGCGCATCGAAGATCAGCGCGGCCAGCGTGAACGGATTGTGGTTGATTGTCGCCATGGGCAGATCAGTCCCCAGCAGGGTCCGATCGAGCGTGGTCATGCCGCGGCCGTGGCCCGCAGGGCCTGCCGATTGGCGAATCTGGCGGTCTTTTCAACAAATGGGGAGGGTCTTGCTGCGTTGTTTTAACAATCCAACCGGCGGCAGGCCTAGGATGGTCCTGCGGAGCTGGCAAGAGTGCTTGATCTCGGCCCATCCCATCCGCCCCCCAACCTCGTGGCCCTGGAGGCACCACGGCGAATGACTAGATCCCTGCGGCGACCTGACCTTCGCCTGTACGGTTGCGCCATGTGCCTACCCTCCCCGCAAGCCACCTATGACCAATGATTCGGCGCCGGTTCTGACGATCGGTGAACTCGAAGCCAAATATCCGATGTATTGCAAGGCCCTGAGGCTGCTATTACGTGAAGGCTGTACACAGAAACAAATTGAGCGAACCGTCTGCTGGGATCGGTTGGCGATTTTGCACCACAGTTTGCCGAAACGTTACAAGTCTCCGGAATATCTTTTTTGGCTGTTCCGCCGCGAATGCGAACAACAAAAACAAGTCGCTGAGATCAATTAAGCCTGACCTGACCTCAATTTGGTTTGTAAACAATCTTCAGCCAAAGGTCGTGAGCTGCAACCAGCAGCCACTGGGGGCCAGTTTCTCGATCACCACTGGTCTCCTTTGCTCCGATGCCATTTGGCGGGCATAGCTGTGGGCGGCCACACTGGTGCTGAAGTGGAAGGCCGGAACGTTCTCTGGAACGATTTTTTCATTGCGTACCGCTTCGCGGACTCGGTAGGGACCGTTCACTGTCTGCGCATTCATGTAACAACTTTGGTTCAAGACTGGCGTGGCAGGGGAATTCTGCTTGTTTTCTCTGGTTTTCGTCCGGATCGTGACAACTCCTTTTAAATTTCAGGTAAAGATTGTTTTACATAATGGCCTCTTTATCAAGAGGGTGTCTGCCTATTGCCGTCTTTGGTGTGTTCAAGGGTGCGTTGGTTGAAAAGTTCCCAACACTGAAAAACCGCCCCGGCGGCAAAGTCGGAGACGGTTGAATCAAATTACCTATCCCCTACCCATGGCTAAGGGGTAGGGAATTAACTTGAACGATGTTAAAAAGAGAGCTAACTAGTGGCCTGAGCCCTCCGAGTGATCACCAGCGGTTGCGATTGCCACCGCCACCACCGCCGTAACCACCGCCACCGCCGCCACCGCCGTAGCCACCGCCGCCACCCCGCTCGGGACGGGGCTCAGCCTTGTTGACACGGATGGCGCGACCCATCCATTCGACGTTTTGCAAATCGGCGATGGCCTTGGCTTCCTCAGCTTCGCTGGCCATTTCGACAAAGGCGAAGCCCCGCTTGCGACCGGTTTCACGGTCAAGGGGAAGGCTGCATTTGTTGACTTTGCCGTACTCGCCGAAGAGCTGCTGGACGTCCTGCTCCTCGGCGTCAAAGGAGAGGTTGCCCACGTAAATTGTCATGAACCTGGAAAAGAAACTATGAACCTGATCCGCCGAAAGCCCCGAAGAAAGTTGTCAGCTCCCTGAAGAGAAATCTTTGAACCTGTATCAGCCTACACCCCTCCTCGCCGGCACCGTTGTCCGCCAGCTTGGTTAGGACTGGAGAGTCCCACCCATGAGCCCCCATGTCGAAACCCCAGCTCCAGGCCTTTCTGCTCAAGGTCAATGCCGATCCGGCACTAAAGGCCAAGGTTGATGCGGCCGTTGATGCGGCCGCTGTCGCCGTGATCGCCGTAGCGGAAGGTCATCACTTCTCGCCAGCCTCCTGGACCCGTCACCTGCGGGACTGAACCTGAAAAGCGTGGTTGCGGTCCAATAGGCCAGGACCGCGCTGAGCGGCAGGCTCAAGCCATCCCCCGCCTTTCAAGGCGAGGGATCAGTCCCTGGGGTAGCCGGCCAGTTCAGACCTGGATAACTGGTGGCTTCGGTGCCACAGAGTCGATCCCAAAAAGTGAAGTACAAGCCGAAATGTAGGGACTGGCGTTGATGGTGCAGACCGTGATGGGCTGGACCGATCAGCCAACGGCCTAGCCAGTGATGCGGAAATGTGGCTGGTAAGCGTTCGAGTCCGAGGTGATTGACCACAGCCCAGATACTCATGGTGGTGAGTACGGCGAGCAGGGTGACGTAATGCAGCGGTACTAACAACACAATCGCGATCAGAAAAAGTCCCTGGATAGCCGCCTCGATCGGATCAAAGGCAAAGGAGGTCCAAGGGGTTGGTTGCTTGGAGCGATGGTGGCCAAGATGGCACCAACGATAAAAGAAAGGTAGGTGAAATAGGCGATGGGTTATGTAGAAGCAGGCATCCTGAAGCAACAGCACCAGGACGTAGCTGAAGCCCAGGTACCAGAGGCCATAGCGAGCCGGATCCCCATAAAGAAGGGTGCCTCCGGCTTCATGCCACTGCAGGATCAGCGCCGTCGTCAGGGCGAAGATCACTGCTGACCCAACCGATAGGGCCAAGTCATGGCCGAATCCTTGCTTTCGTTGATCACCCGTTGGCGCAGCTACCAGATTGAGCAACCAGCCACTGATGCCTGCCACCAACAGATAGCGGATCAGAATGATCGCAAAAGCAAGGCAGGCATCAGCCCAGAACGGACGACCACCGACCCGCAGAATGTCCAGGCCGACCAATGCAGGAGGCAACAAACAGGAACCCAAAGCAGAGATGGTCCGATAAGGATAGAACCCTTGCCGCAGCTTGTCGCTCTAGTCAGCCATGAATTTTGCCGACCTCAGGAGCCGACGTCAGGAATGGAACAACAGCACCAAACCAGATTCGATCTGATGAAATTCCCTTTCTTCGCGACTCAAATCCAATCCGACTTCCAATCCCTCCTTCAGGGCCATCTCATAGGGGGGTGAGGCTGGTGCCTCCTTGTCGCTCCACAGGGCGGCGATCCCCACCGAGGTGGCGTGCCAGCGGAACCGTGCCGTGGACCCAATCGATGGTTCCTTCAACGCATCTTCGAGGAGCTCTCGGATCGCCATACCGGTTTGGCTGATGCCGCCTCGATCGTGCCCCTAGCTTCGGCATGGTCCGTCCCCAATGCAATCAGCTGAGAATTTTCGTGATGGAAAGCCCTCCCCTGTGACCGCTCTCACGCCTCTGCCAGGCCCTGTAGCCCTCGTCCACGAATGGTTTAGCCCCCGTTCCTTCGGGGGATCCGAGCTGGTGGTGGAACAAATCGACGAAACTCTCATGGCGGCGGGCCATCGGCCTGATCTTTTTGCCCTTGTGGCAGGGGCGAGCCAACACCTGGACCCTTGGCTGGCGGGAAGGGCCATCCGGACCAGTTTTGTCCAGCATTTGCCCTGGGGGGCCAGCCATGTGCAGCAATACCTGCCCCTGTTGCCGCTAGCGATCGAGCAATTTGATCTCAGCGGCTACCCCTTGGTGCTCAGTAGCAGCCATCTGGTGGCCAAAGGGGTGCTGACGGGGCCAGACCAGCTGCATGTCAGTTATGTGCATACCCCGGTTCGCTACGCCTGGGATCAGATGGGGGCCTACCTGCGCCATTCCAGCTTGGCCCGTGGCCCCCTGGGCCCCCTGGTGAGATGGCAGCTCCATTGGTTGCGTCAATGGGACGTGGCCAGCGCGGGTCGCCCCGATGTGCTGGTTGCCAATTCCCGTTTCACCGCCAGTCGCATCCGCCGTTACTGGGGCCGTGAGGCCCAGGTTCTGCATCCGCCTGTCGCGGTGCAACGCTTCCGCTGGGGTCAATGTCGGGACGACGTGTATCTGAGCCTCTGCCGGCTCGTGCCCAACAAGCGGGTGGATGTGGTGGTGGAAGCCTTCAATCGCACCGGCCTGCCTTTGGTGGTCATCGGCGATGGACCCGAACGGCGCCGACTTCAGGCCATGGCGGGCCCCCAGATTCGCTTCCTGGGGCGCTGTAGCCAGGCCGAGGCCAATCACTGGTTGGAGCGCTGCCGCGCCTACGTCTACGCCGGTCTTGAGGATTTCGGCATCGCGCCCGTCGAGGCGATGGCTGCGGGGGCGCCGGTGATCGCCTACGGCGCTGGGGGACTGTGCGACAGCGTGCGCTGCCTGGATCGGGGCGACCGCTGGCCCACCGGACTGCTGTTCCCCGAACAGACCCCCACCAGCCTGGCGGCGGCCCTGGAGCATTTCCACCACGGGCAGCTCTGGCGCCAACTGCCTGCCAGCGGCCAGCGTGAATGGGCCGAGGGTTTTGCGCCGGAGCGCTTCCGCGACCGCTTCCAGGCGCTGCTGTTGCACCACTGGGCCCAACATCGCCATCGCCTGGATACTGGCTGCTCAGCCCCCGTTATCGTCCCCGACCTCACTGTGCCTCTGGCCTGAGTGACCCTGGCAACTTGAGTCTCTTGGCGACTGATCCTTAGATTCATGCATCGATGGCTGGCTCCATGGTTGTCCTGCGCAGATCTTCGGAGTTTCGATCCGGTCGATCCGTGGAGGCTCAATCTTCTGCTTGCCTTGTTGTTCCATTAGCTGCCACTGTCTTCCCTTTTGATGCCAGCGGTTCCCCAGATTCTGGGGAGTTTGCCCCGGGCGAGCCGCGCGTGACGCTCAAGGTTCAAGAACTGATCGAGCGCCAACCCCGCCATTCTCGGGTGCTGAAACGCACTGGCGACATTGTGTTTTCCCTGGCGATGCTCAGCCTGGGTTCTCCCTTGTTGGTGCTGCTGGTGCTGCTGGTCAAAATCACATCCAAGGGGCCTGTTTTTTACGTTCAGCAGCGGGTTGGCCGCGGCTACGGACAATTTGGCTGCATCAAGTTCCGCACCATGCGCCGCGATGCTGACCGTATTCTTTCGGCCATGCTGGCGGCTTCGCCTGACCTGCAGGAGGAGTTTCGCAATGATTTCAAGCTTCGCAACGACCCTCGAATCACCAGGCTGGGCCGTTTTTTGCGTCGGTCCAGTCTTGATGAATTGCCCCAGTTTGTGAATGTGCTTCGCGGTGAGATGAGTGTCGTTGGTCCCCGTCCGATCGTGCTCCAGGAATTACCCCGTTATGGCACGCGCATGGAAGAGGTGCTGGCCGTGCGGCCGGGATTGACAGGTCTCTGGCAGGTCTCAGGGCGCAACAACCTCAGTTATCGCAAACGCGTCCAACTCGATCTCCATTACGCGCGCTATCGCAGCCTGAAGATGGACCTGCGCATTCTGTGGCGCACGATCCGGGTGGTGCTCGACCCGCGCGATCGCGGCGCCTACTGAAGGCTGTCCTCCCCAAGCGACTGACTTACCGGAACCCTTGCAGCAGCCCAAGCCCCGCCTGCCCCACTGGGGCTGGACCCAGGGCGGCTAGCAGCAGCCAAAGCAATTCCAGCTTCAGGGTCAGTCCCAAGATTCTCTCGATGGCAGCCCGATCCGGGGGTGGGGCCAAGGCCGCCAGCAGCGGCTTGGCCTTGGCACCGTCCGCATAGTGGTTAACGCCGCCCAGCCGCACCTGGGCCGCCATGGCATAGGCCGCTTGGGAAACCCCCGCGTTCGGGGAAGGATCCGCCGCCCCCTCCCTCAAGGCGGCGCTGAACCAAGGCAGCAACTGATCGGGGCGACCGGCGGCCAGGGGCAAGGTGAGGGCCACCAGCCGGGCGGGGCCCCACGTGAGTCCATCATCAAGCCGGGCTCCCGCCGTGCCTAGCCAGCGCAGGCGACCGATTTTGTATCCAAGCATCGAATCAAGGGTGCTGGCCGCTTTGAAAGCCCAGGCCAGGGCCAGGGGGCCTGGCCTGGGGGTCAGTGGTGCCTGGGGCCAGCCCAGCAAGGCCGCGCCCACGATCATCCAGAACAGGGGCGCAAAAAGGCCATCGACGGCATTCTCGCTGGCGGTTTCGGCCGCGGCCCGCAGAATCTCGCCTTCATTGAGGTCCTGGACTTGACGCCCCACGATCCAGGCCAGTCTTGACCTTGCTAAGTCCAGGTCTGGCAGGGCCCCCAGGACCCGTCGCACCGCCTGCTCCAGGCTGCGGCCGGCCAGGGCACTGGCCATACCGAGCAGCAGCAGGGGCAGACCCACCAGGGGCCAGCGTCCTGCCAGTCGCTCCAGACACCAGCCTGCCAGGGCGCTACCCAAAACCAGCACCAAGGTGATCACAAGTCCCATCAGCCGAAGCCGGGCCGGCTGATCGCCAGCCCAGGCCTCGGCGGGCCGACGCAGCAGCCCGATGACCCAGCCCATCACCTGGACCGGGTGGAGCCAGGCTTGCGGATCGCCCACCAGCCGATCCAGTAGGCAGGCAGCGGCAACCAGGGCAAGGCCCTGGGGCGGCCAGGGCAGCCAGGCCGCCATCAGCGGCGCCGGAGTGGCCGCTTCAGGAGGCCCGCAGCCAGCTGAACATGGAACGCAGACCCGTACCCACCTGTTCGATGGGGTGCTGGGCATCCCGTTGGCGGATCCGATCCATTTCCGGTTTGCCGGCCTCGCACTCCGCCACGAAGTTACGGGCAAAGGTGCCGTCCTGGATGTCGGTGAGGATGCGCTTCATCTCCGCTTTGGTGTCGGCGGTGATCAAGCGGGGCCCGCTGACGTAATCGCCATATTCGGCGGTGTTGGAGATGGAATCGCGCATGGCGGTGAGGCCGCCTTTGACCATCAAGTCAACGATCAACTTGACTTCATGGAGGCATTCGAAATAGGCCAGTTCGGGCTGGTAGCCAGCTTCAACCAGCGTTTCAAAGCCTGCTTTCACCAGCTCGCTGAGGCCACCGCAAAGCACCGCCTGCTCACCGAAGAGGTCTGTTTCGGTTTCTTCCTTGAAGTTGGTTTCGAGAATGCCGGCGCGAGTGCCGCCAATCGCCTTGGCGTAGGCCATGGCCAGGGCGCGGGCCTGGCCCGAGGCATCTTGCTCAATGGCGAACAGGGCGGGCACGCCCTGGCCGTTTTGATATTCCCAACGCACGGTGTGGCCTGGCCCCTTGGGGGCGATCATTACGACGTCGACATCGGCCGGGGGCTTGATCAGCCCAAAGCGGATGTTGAAGCCGTGGGCAAAGCTCAGCACCTTGCCGGCCTTGAGGTGGGGAGCGATCTCGGCGTCATAGACAGCCTTCTGAAATTCATCAGGCAGCAGCACCATGATCCAGTCAGCGCGCTCGGCGGCCTCAGCCACGCTCAGCACCTCAAGTCCATCGGCGCGGGCCTTGTCGGCCGAGCGACTGCCTTCATAAAGACCCACGACCACATGGACACCGCTGTCCTTGAGGTTGAGGGCATGGGCATGGCCCTGGGAGCCGTAGCCGATGATGGCCACCGTCTTGCCGTTCAGCAGGCTGAGATCGGCGTCGGAGTCGTAGAAGAGCTGGGCCATTCCGGTCGGCGGGCGGGGCAAAGGGGGAGCCTACCCAAGTGGGCTACCCCCCCCATCAATCAGGCAGTTGCTTCGCTGGGATGGGCGATGACCCGGTCGATCAGGCCGTATTCCACCGCTTCGGCGGCGCTCAGGAAATAGTCGCGGTCGGTGTCTTTGGCGACCTTGTCGAGCGGCTGGCCGGTCATGTCCGCCATGGACTGGTTGAGCATGTCCTTGATGCGCAGGATCTCGCGAGCCTCGATCTCAATGTCGCTGGCCTGCCGCTGACTGGTGCCCCCCAGGGGCTGGTGGATCATGATGCGGCTGTGGGGCAGGGCTAGCCGTTTGCCCTTGGTGCCGGCCGCGAGCAGGAAGGCTCCCATGGAGGCCGCCAGACCAACGCAGATCGTCACGACCTCGGACTTCACATATTGCATCGTGTCGAAAATTGCCAAGCCGGCCGTCACCGATCCTCCCGGGGAATTTATATAAAGATAAATCGGCTTGCTGTTGTCATCCGAATCCAGATAGAGCATCTGGGCGACTAGGGCATTGGCCACGGCGTCATTGACTTCGGAGCCGAGGAAGAGAATGCGCTCAACCCCCAGGCGGGTGTAGATGTCGACCCAGCGCTCGTACTGGCTGCCGGGTAGGCGGTAGGGAACGCTGGGGGTGCCGATGGGCATGGCGGAACGCTTGAGAGTAGGGGAATTGAAAAAACAAGGACAGCGGGTGTTGTAACCGGCCGGCTAAGGGCGAGGCAGTGGGGATTCAGCCAATGCCCGCGGCAGTGACCACTGGAGTGCTCACCAGCTTCTGACTGGTCAACACCCGGTCGATCAGCCCGTATTCCACAGCCTCCTGGGCCGTGAGATAGGTCATGCGATCGGAATCCTTGGATAGTTGCTCGATTGATTTTCCCGTGTTCTCGGCCAGCATCTCCAGCAAAGAATGTTTGTTGTGCAGCACTTCCTTGGCCCGGATCTGAATGTCGCTGGCCTGACCGCGGGCGCCGCTGCGGGGCTGGTGCAGCACGATGGAAGCATGGGGGAGGGCGGCCCGATGGCCCTTGGTGCCGGAGCTGAGGATCATGGCCGCGGTCCCCATCGCCTGACCTATGCAGATCGTATGTACCGGTGGCTTGACGTAGCGGAGGGTATCGGCGATGGCGAAGGCTTCGGTTTCAAAGCCGATGGCATCCCCGGAATACCAACTTGTGCCAGTGGAATTGATATAAAAGAAAATTGGTTTTTCAGGATTGTCGAATTCTAGATACAGCAGTTGGGCGATGATCAGTTCGGTTACATCGATGCCCATTTGTCGCTTGGCATCGTCATCGCTGAATAGGGGCAATCCGAGATAGACGATGCGCTCTTTGAGCAACAACGAGGGCAGATCCGGTGGCGGGGTGCGCATCACTGCGGAATCGCCGTAATAGGGGGCCGACGCCGTCATCCGCACTCACCAGGGGGGGTATTGAGCAGGAGCCTAGCCGGGTGCTGGTGGCGACGGCAGTTGTATCACGAGGGTTTTCCGCCCCGAAGGCCACCCAGCTATTAGTCGGTCCCTTGGGGAGGCAATGCACCGGGGTGGGCGGCGTCGCTGGCCCGGGGCGGTCCTGGGGGCTGCACGGCCGAGGTGTTGAGCTTGAGCAGGGGTGCGCTGGTCTCGTCAAGGGCCCCCGGACCCTGCTCTTGCTCGGAGCGGCGCTGCCTGGTCTTTTCAGAGCCCTTGGTGTCAACCGCTGACTCGTTTGCCCGGGGCTTGTCGCTGCGGGCGAACACCAACCGGCCCGTGGATGTCTGCAAGGCGCCGGTGACTGTCACCTGGAGCCTTGCGCCGATGCGGTTGCGGGCCTCTTCCACCACCACCATCGTGCCGTCCTCCAGGTAGCCCACCCCCTGGTCAGCCTCCTTGCCTTCCCGCACAATCTTGATCTGCAGGCTGTCGCCGGGCTGGACCTCGGGCCGCAGGCTAATGACCAGCTCACTCAGATTCAGCACCTTGAGGTCCTGAACCCTGGCTACCTGGGCCAGGCTGTAGTCGGCGGTCAGCAGGGTGCCGCCGGTGTCGGCCGTCAACTTCAGCAGCTTGTCGTCAGCGCCATTGCCCTCGTAGCGGGTCGAATTCAGGACGATCCGACGGCCGTAGCTCTCCTTGATGTCGGTGAGTCGCTTCAGGCCGCGACGTCCCTTGACGCGCTTTTCAGCATTGGCGGAGTCCGCCAATGCCTGCAATTCGTCCACCACACATTGGGGCACGATCACCTGCCCCTCCAGCAGGCCGCTGGCCAGCAGGCCCCGGATACGGCCATCAATCACCACACTGGTATCAAGAATTTTGGCGCTGGCGGGTTGGAGCACCCCTTCGGCCACCAACAAGGCCTCGGAGCTGGTGGGATTGAACAAGCGCAGCAGGGTGCGGCCATGCACCTCAGCCAGGTTGTAGCCCAGCACCCCAAAAAAAACGTTGCTGAGCACGGCCGCCAGGGGCTTGACCAGCACTACTTCCCAGGGAAGGGGCAACAACAAAATCGGGGCCAGCAGCAGATTGGCCACCAGCAGCCCCAGGATTAAGCCCACCGCTCGGCTGATCAGCAAGTCGGTGGGCATGGAGCGCACCTGTTGCATCAAGCGACGGCGCAGCTGTTGAAAAAAGAAGCCGGCAATCACCCCAAAGAACCCCCCGAAGCCCGCCAACACGAGCCGCAATCCTTCCGGATTTGTCACCTGCACCAGCAGGGGCTCGGGCAGCAGGTCCACCCCCAACCAGCCGGTGGCGGCGCCGGAGACCAAGAACAGCATCAGGATGAGGGGATTCACCAAAGCTGGTTTCGCGTGGGCCCCCACCTGTTCAGCCCTGAAGCATGACCGATTTCCGCCCCATCTCCAGGACGGGGTTACCGCCTGTGAAGCCGGCGTCAGCTTGCCGGGCCCCCGGAGATCTGCCCCGCGCCGCCTATCTGCACATTCCCTTTTGCCATCGTCGTTGTTTTTACTGTGACTTCCCGGTGGTCCCCCTGGGTGACCGGGCCGATGGCGCCCAAGGGCCCGGCGCGACCTCCGTGGCCGCCTATCTGGCCTTGTTGCATCAGGAGATCGCCCTGGCCCCCCAGGGACCGCCCCTGTCCACCGTCTACCTCGGCGGCGGCACCCCTTCGTTGCTGGCGCCTCCCCAGGTGGAAGACCTGCTGGAGGCGCTGCAACATCGCTTCGGCATCGCCCCTGGGGCGGAGATCACGCTGGAGGCCGATCCGGCCAGTTTCGATCCAGCCCGTTTGCAGGGCTGGCTGGCCGCCGGCATCAATCGCATCAGCCTGGGGGGGCAAAGCCTGGACGATGGGGTGCTCGCCGCCCTGGGGCGGCGCCATCGGCACACCGATGTGGTTCAGGCCGCCACATGGCTTGATGCCGCCCAAGGGCGGAGTGCCTTGCGCAGCTGGAGCCTGGACTTGATCCAGGGGTTGCCCCCCTCCTCCGGCGCCACCGTCTCCGGCGCCAGGGCCACCGCCGAGGCGCTCGCCCACTGGCACCAGCAACTTCGGCAGGCCCTCGCCCTGGGGCCCCCCCATTTCTCGGTGTATGACCTGATCGTTGAGCCGGGCACGGTGTTTGCGCGCCAGCAGGAACGGGGCCTGCTGCGCCTGCCGGATGAGGACCTGGGCGCCGACCTGATGGAGGCCACTGCCCAGGTTCTGCGCCAAGCCGGTTATGGCCGTTACGAGATTTCCAATTACGCCCTGCCTGGCCATGCTTCCCGTCACAACCGGGTGTATTGGAGCGGAGCCGGTTGGTGGGGATTCGGCATGGGAGCCACTTCAGCCCTGGGGGGAAAGCGCCTGGCCCGCCCCCGCACCCGGGAGCAGTACGCCGCCTGGATCCAGGTAGGCGCCCGGGACTGCGAGCTGGTGGGGGGGGAGGAGTTCCTGCTGGGGGCCGGACCGCCCATCGATGAGCTGTTGATGGTGGGGCTGCGTCGCCGCGAAGGGGTGCCTTTGCGCCAGATGCTGGGCCAGCAGGGGTTTGACACGCAGGCCGAAAGCGAGCTGAGGCTGCGGCTGGCCGCTTTTGAGCACCGGGGTCTGTTGCTGGTGGAGGGGGGGCGCTGGCGCCTCAAGGATCCGGAGGGACTTGCCCTCAGCAATGCGGTGCTGCGGGAAGTTCTGGAATGGTGGTGGGAACAGCGGCCCAGGGCACCTGCTGGCTGTTGACCCAGTCCCGCAGGGCGCCGACCGCCAGATTCCGGCCCTGGATCAGGGGGGGGCTAAAAGGGGGCTGGCGTGGGGTCAGGCCGAGCAGGTCGGCGGTGACACGCACCTGACCATCACAACCATCTCCGGCGCCGATGCCGATGACCGGAATCACCAGTTCGGCCCTGAGGGAGACCGCCAAGCCTGGCGGCACATGTTCGAGGACCAGGGAGAAGCATCCCTGGTCCTGCAGGGCCAGGGCTTGGCGCCGGAGGCGCTCCTGGCTGATGGGATCCTCCGCCTGGCGGCGGTAGCCCAGGCGATGCACCGATTGGGGGGTGAGGCCCAGGTGGCCCATCACCGGGATGCCAGCCCTCACGGCCCGATCAATCACGGCAAGGGTTTCCGGTTCTGCCCCTTCCAGTTTGACGGCGGCGGCCGTTGTCTCCTTGAGCACCCGGCCCGCGGCCGCCAGGGCTGCATCGAGCCCGCATTGATAGCTGAGGAAAGGCAGATCGCAGATCAGCAGCGGCGGATCGCTGCCAGCCAGCGCCAGGCCCCGACCAGCGGCCTTGCAGTGGTGCAGCATCTCGTCGAGGGTCACCGGCAGGGTGGTGGCATGGCCCAGCACCACCATGGCCAGCGAATCTCCCACCAGTACCGCATCGGCTCCGGACTGGGCCACAAGGGCCGCAGAAAGCGCATCCCAGGCAGTGAGGATGGTGATCGGACGTCCCGATTGTTTGCGCGACAGCCAATCACCGGGGCGCTTGGGCACGGCGGAAGTCCTGAACCGCTTCATTGCTAGCATCCAAACGACTCGGACCCACGCGGCCAGGACGCCCAAACCTGGTCAGAACCGGAAGGGAGCAGCCACACGGGATGCTCTTGGCAGGCGTGGATTCCGGGTCACCCTTTCGGCCAACCCAGGATCGATGTAGATCGATCCCGGGTTTCCCAAGACAACCTCTGGCGATTACCAGCTGATTCAATCCAGCAGCTTTTAACTGGCAGGAATCTGGTTAACGCCGCGTATTCACTTCGGATCGGGGGCGCTATCGGCTCGTCGTCCTGGCCCCGCCCCGTTACTCCTGGCCCATTTGACGGTTGATCAGGAAGGGTGGAATCTTGGCGCCCCGTTCCGGCGTGGTTTCGGGAAGTCGCTCCACGAAGGCGGGGTTGCTGCGTTGCACAGGCCTGTAGTGGCCCCCACTTTCAAAGCCTGTGGCGATCACGGTGACATGGATCTCCCCTTCCAGGCTCTCGTCCACAACGGCACCCACAATGATGTTGGCGTCGGGATCGACCACGTCATAGATGCATTCCGAGGCGGTGGTCATGTCCTCAAGGGTCATGTCCTTGCCGCCGCTGATGTTGATCACACAACCCTTGGCGCCATCAATCCTGGCTGACTCCAGCAGGGGGCTGGTCATGGCGGCCTGGGCCGCTTCGAGGGCGCGGGAGCGGCCCGAACCGACACCAATACCCAACAGGGCCGTGCCGGCATCAGCCATCACCGAACGCACGTCGGCGAAGTCCACGTTGACCAAACCGGCTTTGGTGATGATGTCTGTGATGCCCTTGACACCCATGCGCAGGACGTCATCGGCGGCGCGGAACGCTTCCTGCAGGGGGGCCCCGGCGATGGCCTCCCGGAGTCGATCATTGGGGATGACAATCAATGTGTCCACGTGTTCGGCCAGCCGGGCAATGCCCTCCTCGGCCTGCCGCAGCCGCTTGCGGCCCTCGAAGCCGAAGGGCTTGGTCACGATCCCCACGGTGAGGGCGCCGCATTCCTTGGCCACCTCCGCCAGGATCGGTGCCGCACCGGTACCCGTGCCTCCCCCCATGCCAGCGGCGATGAACACCAGATCTGCACCTGCCAGGGATTCCTGCAGTTCAGCCCGTGATTCCTCAGCGGCTTTCTGACCGATAACGGGGTTGCCACCGGCCCCCAAACCGCGGGTCAGCTTTTGACCCAGCTGAATGCGTTGGGCCGCCGCGGATTGGAGTAACGCCTGGGCATCGGTATTGAGAACCCGATAGCCGACCCCCTTCAAGTCACTGGCAATCATGCGATTCACCGCATTGCTGCCACCTCCACCGACACCAATGACCTCGATGCGTGCCGACTGACTGGGAACAATGCCGTTGGTGCCTTGGGCATTCTGGCTCATCTCCTTGGGCTCCAGGTGGAAGGCGGATGGGTTCGGCAGATCGCTGCTGGGGTCTTGGGAGTCACGCGACATCGGGGTGGGCGTGAGATTGCCGTTGATCTGAGGCTGCATTATGTCGTTAGCGGGATCTGTCGGGATCTCAGGACAGGGGAACAAGGCCAGG
>JBBASD010000005.1:37290-39159 GCA_040399485.1 Cyanobium sp.
GGCCGCTGGCTGCCCAGCTTCTTGGGCAGGTCCTTGTTGAGGTGGAGCAGGGCCAGCAGGCGGCGATCCAGTTGGCCATCATCAAGGCCCAGCCGCACGGCTCCCAGGTTGCCGGTCGTCACCCAAAGGTTGCCCTCGGGATCAAAACGGATCTCCCGCAATCCACCTTGAAAGTCATCCCGCACCTCAAGCAACCTGGCGATGGTGGCGCGATGACGCTCGCTCCATCCCAGCACCTTGAGGGAAGAATCCCCAGGCCTGGCGAGTCCACGGGTCTGGCGTTCACTGATCCAGGCGCCCCGTTGATCGACAAAACCCTGGGCCAGGCTGCCGGCTTGCTGGCGCTCGGCCCTGGCAACCACTTGGCGATCATGCAGCTCGATGCGAAGGCGGGGTGGCATCATCAAGCGGCTGACGCGCACCAGCTCTACGGGAAGGCTGTCGCTGAGGTTGCGACTGAGCTCACTGGGTTGGAGCCCCAGCAGCGGCTGGGGGAAGCGAATATTGGCGGCCTCAATCACCTGTTCGCGGCTCACCAGGGCGCTGCCGCTGACCTCCACCTGGGCGGCATTGCGCAACATCCAGCCCTGGCGTATCAGGCCATAACCGACAGCGACAGCCAGGGCGGAATAGACCAGAAAACGCCAGCCGTGGCGCAAGCGATCGGCGCGACGCTCCTGGCGCAGTTCCAGGCGGCGCTGGGCGCCGGGATTAGGGGGGGAGCTGGGCCGCTGGGGGGTGCCCGGGGGGGCCCTCACAATTCGCAACGGGAACGGGCCATCAGCTCGTCAATCCAGAGACGGGCTCGCTGGGCATCGGCAAAGGGAAGATCTTTCTCGACCCCGCCACCCACCAATCGCAACCGACAGGCCCCCTGGCTTTCTTCTGTGAGGGGGGCTTCTCCGGAGCCCAGGGCGAGCAACTCGACCAACTCCAGGCCCTTGATGGCAAATTGATCGACGGTTTCAAAGCGGCCCGCCTCGAAGCGGCTCCAGCTCAGCTGGCCATCTTGAAGGCGGGCCGCGCCGCAGGAGTCCAGCTTGGCCAGTTCGGCCCCTGCCGCCCACTCGCGAAACAGCCGCTGGCGGCGACGCTCAAGCCAACCGAGGGCCGTGAGCAGCACAAACACCAGCAGCAAAGGCAGCCAAAGAAGACCCTCGGTCATGGACCCAACCTCGCGGAATCGTCATGCAAGCGAAAGGATTCTCTCGCTTCCGTCACCAGGGTATGAATCAGATCCTCCAGGGGTAAGCCGCTGGCGGCCCAGAGCATGGGGTACATGCTTTGGCTGGTGAATCCAGGAAAGGTGTTGATCTCGTTAACCCAGAGCGCGTCAAGCTCCTCGTTGTAAAAGAAATCCACCCGCGCCAGGCCGCTGGCCCCCACGGCACGAAATACATCAAGGGCCATAGCCCGGGCTCGCTCACTGACTGCCTCGCTCACCGGGGCCGGGATCAGCGTGTGACTGAGCCCCTCGGAGTACTTGGTGTCGTAGTCGTACCAATCGGCATCGAAGCGGATTTCGCCGAGCACGGAAGTGCGCAGCTTGTCGACCCCCAGGACACCACATTCCAGTTCGCGGGCATCAACCCCTTGTTCGACTATCAGTCGGGGGTCGAGGCTGGCGGCGACGCGCAGGCCCTCCAGCAGTTCAGTGCGGTTGGTGGCCTTGCTGATGCCAACGGATGAACCGAGGTTGGCGGGCTTGACGAAACAGGGGTAGCCGAGGCTGGCCTCCAGGTGCTCGGCAACGGCGTCGGGCTTTGCCGCCAGCTCGGCGGCGTTCAAGCAGGCGTAGGGCACCTGGGGCAGGCCGGCGGCGGCGAAGGCGGCCTTCATGGCCTGCTTGTCCATGCCCACTGCCGAACC
>JBBASD010000006.1:0-11509 GCA_040399485.1 Cyanobium sp.
TCCTGCTCGTGGCTCAGCAAGGGCACACGGCCGATGTCGCGCAGGTAGGAGCGCACCAGATCGCCATCAAGGGGGGCCAGGAGGCGTTGACGGGCCGGCACCGGTGGCGGGTCTTCGGGCAGGGGGGCATTTGACAGGTCGAGAGGAAGCGTGAGGATCACGGGCCTTTGCCCAACGATGTGTAAAGCCTAACCTAAAGAAGTGTGAATTTCTCTCATTGTTGGCCCCATCGGCGGCCTGCGCTTCAGCCGCTGCCAAGGCGCGACAAAAGCCAGGAGGCGGTGCGCAGATAGATGAAAACCCCAGCCACGTCAGTGGCCGTGGTGATGAAGGGCGCCGACATAAGGGCTGGATCCAGTCCCAGGCGGGAAAAAAGCAGGGGCAGGGCGGCACCGGCGGTGGCCGCCAGGGTGGTAATTGCCACCAGGCTCAGCCCAGCCGCCGAGGCCACGAGCACGCTGCCCCCCATCTTCCAGGCCCAGGGCACAACCACCAGTGCCATCAACACACCCAGCAAGGCCCCGGCCAGGGTCTCCCGACCCACGGCGCGCCAGGCCCCCAGGCTCTGCAGCCGTTGGGTGCTGAGACCCCGAATCACGACGGTGGAACTCTGGGCTCCCACATTGCCCCCTGTGCCGATCAACAGGGGAATGAAAGCGGTCAGCATCACCACCTGCTTGAGCACCCCCTGCTCGGAGGCGATCACCGCCGAAGTGCCGGTATTGGCCACCAGCAACACCAGCAACCACACCACCCGCCGGCGGGCAATGGTGAAGAGGCCGCTGCGGAAGTAGTCATCATCATCGCCCGCTTGAACGGCGCCAGCGGCATAGAGGTCACGGGTGGCCTCCTGCTGGATGACATCAATGACGTCATCCACGGTGATGATGCCCACCAAACGTTGCTCCCGATCCACCACAGGCACCGCCAGAAAGTCGTAGCGCTGTATCACTCGAGCCACCTCCTCCTGGTCAGCCTCGGTGGCGACGCTGACCACTTCTCGGGTCATGACATCCCCCAGGCGATCCTCCGGATCAGCCGTCACGAGATCGCGCAGGGAAAGGATGCCGGTGAGATGGCGCGAGGCATCAGTGATGTACAGGCTGTAGACGGTTTCCGTATCCTTCGCCCGTCGCCGCACGATGTCGAGGGCCTGGGCGGCACTGTGGAATTCCTTGAGGTCAATGAACTCATTGGTCATCAACCGACCCGCCGTTCCCGAGCCATAGCCCATCATTTGGGCGGTGACCCGACGCTCGGCGGGGCTCAGCCGTGTGAGTAGGTCGCGGACCACCTTGGCGGGTAGTTCATCAAAGAGCCGCACCCGATCATCCGGGGACATCTGCTCCACCAGTTCCAACACCTCGCCGGAGCGCAGGCGCTCAAGCAGGCTCTGCTGCACCTCCGGATCGAGATATTCGTAGACCTCAATCGCCCCATCCTTGGGAAGCAAGCGGAAAGCCAGTGCCTGGCGGGTCTGGGGCAGGAGGCCGATCGCCTCCGCCGCATCCACCGGCTGAACCGGCTGCAGCAACAACTTGGCGCCGTCGTAGTTGCCAGCCTGGAGAAGGCTTTCCAGCTGGCGCGCCACCACCTCGGCCACAGCGGAACCTTCGACCATCGCCCCTGGAGCCCGCCGAGGCAGTGTATGGGGCGGGGCAGCTCCTAGATTCCCACCTCAACCAACCAAAGCTGAGATGAGCGTGAACGTTGCCGATGTGGTGGTCACCACTGCCAGTGGCGAACCCCAGCGATTGGGTGATCTGGCCGGCCAAGTGCTTCTGGTTGTCAATGTGGCCAGTCGTTGCGGTTTCACCGCCCAATACGAAGGCCTGCAAAAACTGCAGGAGACCTTTGGAGACCGCGGTTTCAGTGTGCTGGCTTTCCCCTGCAATGACTTTGGTGGCCAAGAACCCGGTGAACTGGAGGAAATCAAAACCTTCTGCAGCACCAACTACGGCGTCACCTTTCCGCTTTACGCCAAGGTCCATGCCACTGGTGCCACCACGGCCCCCTACGACACCCTGACCCAGGTGGAACCGGCCGGTGCTGTGGCTTGGAACTTCGAGAAGTTCCTGGTTGGCCGAGACGGCACGGTGATCAAGAGATTCAAAAGTGCAGTCAAGCCCCAGGACCAGGAGTTGGTGGGAGCCATCGAAGCCGCCCTGGGCGCCTGAGCGGCGGGCGCGGCTTCAACCCTGCAGCCAGCCACGCATGGCCCGGTCTCCCGGGCCCCGGGCCGCCACCCTCAACCAGCGTTGGCCATTGGGGTCGCGCCAGGCTCGCAGCAGGGTCAGGGGCAAGCCGGATTCCAGCGCCACAAGCACAGGCGCC
Source organism: Cyanobium sp. (assembly GCA_040399485.1). Classification (GTDB taxonomy): domain Bacteria; phylum Cyanobacteriota; class Cyanobacteriia; order PCC-6307; family Cyanobiaceae; genus Cyanobium. The sequence continues at coordinate 2,335 of JBBASD010000006.1, forward strand.
TGCGGTTGGGGGGAACAGAGCAAGGACACACAGGTGTTGCTGACCAAGGGTTCTTCGGCGCCTACTCGGCGACGCAGCTCAAGTCCACGGGCTTGGGCCCCACCGGCAGGGAGTGCGGCGGGCGCCAGCAAGGCAAAACCCAGCAGGGCAGCCCACTGCCAAGCCGATAAAGGTCGCAAAACAGGCTCGGCCGAGGAGTTTAGGGGAACCGCAGCGGACTGCATCAGGAGCTACCTCAGATATCGAGCTGGGCGAAACTAAGGTCAGCGCTGTGGGCTTCGATGAATTCCCGCCGGGGGGCCACCTTGTCACCCATCAAAATAGTGAAGATGCGGTCGGCCTCGGCAGCATCCTCAATCTCAACCCGCTTCATGGTTCGCGTACCAGGATCCATGGTGGTTTCCCAGAGTTGCTTGGGCATCATTTCGCCCAGACCTTTAAAGCGCTGAATAGTGTAGTTAGCCTTTTCGCCGAATCCGTCGAGCGTTTTCTTGAGGTCGGCTTCGTTGTAGCAATAAGCATGATTTTTACCCCGCTCCACCTTGTAAAGGGGAGGGCAGGCGATATAGATATAGCCTCCTTCCACCAGAGATTTTTGATAGCGATAAAAAAATGTTAGCAACAAAGTACGAATGTGGGCGCCATCCACATCGGCGTCGGTCATGATGACAATGCGATGGTAGCGAAGATTTTTTTCATCAAATTCCTCTCCTTTAATTCCCAGTCCCAAGGCAGTGATCAAGGCCTGGATTTCGGTATTTTTATAGATTTTGGCATCATCGGTCTTCTCGATATTCAAGATTTTGCCTCGCAGGGGCAAAATGGCCTGAAAGCGACGATCCCGGCCCTGCTTAGCTGAACCGCCAGCGGAATCCCCTTCGACGATATAAATCTCCGACTCGCCCGGATCCCTGGAACTGCAATCCGCCAACTTGCCAGGCAGGGTTGAACTTTCCAGCACCGACTTGCGTCGCACCAGCTCGCGGGCCCGCCGGGCTGCTTCAGCGGCGTTGAAAGCCTGGATGGCCTTCTCGAGAATCAGATCGATGACGGTGGGATTGAACTCGAGATACTCGCCGAGGGCCTCGCCCACCAAAGTATCGACGATGCCACGAACTTCCGTATTGCCGAGCTTGGTCTTGGTCTGGCCCTCAAACTCTGGATCGGGCACCTTGACCGACAGCACAGCGGTGAGGCCCTCGCGGATATTCTCCCCGGCAAGATTCGTATCACTGTCTTTACGCTTGCCTCGCTTCTTGGCAAAGGCATTCAGCGTGCGGGTAAGGACCGTCTTGAGACCCTCAATATGGGTGCCGCCATCCACGGTGCGAATGTTATTGGCAAAGCCGAGAATGCTGTCTGAATAGGCATCGACGCACCACTGCAAAGCGGCCTCGACCTGGACCCCTTCCTTTTCAGCATCAACATAGATGATCTCAGGATGTAGGGGATCTTTTTCGGCATTCATATAGGCGACGTATTCCTTGATGCCGCCCTCATAAAAATAAATTTCCTCGTGGGGACTGCCATCGGCTTCGAGAGAATCGAGCCTTTCGTCTTGAAACTGAATCTTGACTCCCCCATTGAGGTAGGCCAATTCCCTCAGTCGCGCCGAGAGGGTGTGGTAGTCAAATACAATGCCTGAGCTGAAGATATCGCTATCGGGCTTGAACCGCACTTGAGTTCCTGTGCGCTCCGGATCGCTGGCCGGTTCCGATACCAGGGTGCCAATGGGCGCTCCCCGCTCAAAACGCTGGCGGTGTTTCTGGCCCTGGCGATGGACCGTAACCTCCACCCATTCACTCAAGGCGTTGACCACGGAAATCCCGACGCCATGGAGCCCCCCGGACACCTTGTAACCCCCGGCCCCGAACTTGCCCCCAGCGTGGAGAACCGTAAGCACTGTCTCCAAAGCGCTCCGCCCGGTGCGGGGATGGATGTCGGTGGGAATGCCACGGCCGTTGTCGGTGACGCTGGCGGAGCCATCGGCATGGAGAACCACCTCAATGGCTGTGCAGTGGCCCGCCAAGGCCTCATCAACCGAATTGTCCACCACTTCGTAAACAAGGTGGTGCAGCCCTCGCGGGCCGGTGGTGCCGATGTACATCCCAGGCCGCTTCCGGACCGGTTCCAGGCCTTCAAGCACCTGAATCTGCTCGGCGCCGTAGGCGGCATTGACCTTGCTGGCGTCGCTCATTCGGGAAATCCTGCGGGCAGCCGCTTCAGGGCCCGAAAGGCCTCTGCTCAAGGTTCACTCTACCACTGGGGCCCCCAGGCGCCAGCCAGGGCCCTCTCAGGGACGATTCAAGGCCTGGATGCCATCCCCTGCCAATGCGTCTCCGCAGGGGGCCGGCCAATGTGGTGAGATGACCGACCCCTCGCCCCCCCTTGTCATCGCCCTGATGGGCCCAACGGCGGCCGGCAAGACTGCCCTGGCCCTGGAGTTGGCCGCAGACCTTGATCTGGCAGTGCTTTGCATCGATTCTCGCCAGCTCTATCGCCAGATGGTCATCGGGACCGCCCAACCCACCGCCGCTGAGCGAGCCCTGGTCCGTCACGAACTCCTCGACCTGCGGGATCCAGACCAGCCCATCAACCTGCAGGAGTTCACCGTTCTGGCTAGGGAAGCCATCGCTGCGGAGCATCGCCGCCGCGGCGTCGCCCTGCTGGTCGGTGGCAGCGGCCTCTACCTCCAGGCCCTGCTGCAGGGCCTGAGCCCCCCGGCTGTAGCGCCGCAACCGCAGCTGCGGGCCCAGTTCGGGGCCCTGGGCCAGCCCTGGTGCCATGCCCTGCTGGCCGCGGCTGACCCCGACTCCACTGACCGCATCACCGCCGCCGATGCGGTCCGCACCCAGCGGGCCTTGGAGGTGCTCTACGCCACCGGAAGGCCCGCCTCCCAACAACGCCACCGCCACCCCCCGAATTGGCGGGTACTGGAACTGGGACTTGATCCCCCAGACCTTGGCGAACGCATCAACCGCCGTACAGCGCAGATGTTTGCGACAGGCCTGGTGGCCGAAACAGAGGCCCTTTTGGCCCGCTACGGAAGCGACTGCCCGTTGCTGCAAACAATCGGTTACAGAGAAGCGAGCCGGCTGCTGGCCGGCGAAATCGACCACCAGCAGGCCATCTCCCTGACGCTCCAGCGCACTCGTCAGTTGGCGAAGCGCCAGCGCACCTGGTTTCGGCGCCAGCATCGGCCCCATTGGCTCCACGGTGCGGATCTGGCGGCGCAAGCGCGTCAACTGGCGCGGCAAGGTTTAGGGTGAAGATTAACTCGCCCCTGTGAATGCCTCCCCGTCCCCGTTTTGATCGCCGCGCTCCCGTGCGGGAGCTGCCCAACATCAACGACCGCATCAGTTATCCCAACCTCAGGGTGGTGGATGCCGACGGGAGCCAACTGGGAGTAATCACGCGTGAGGCCGCCCTGGATGTGGCCCGCGATCGCGAGCTCGACTTGGTTTTGGTGAGCGAAAAGGCCGATCCCCCGGTCTGCCGGATCATGGATTACGGCAAATACAAGTTCGAACAGGAGAAAAAAGCAAAGGAGGCTAAGAAAAAGTCGCACCAGACCGAGGTCAAGGAGGTAAAGATGCGTTACAAAATTGATTCTCACGACTACCAGGTTCGGATCGGGCAGGCTGTTCGCTTCCTCAAGTCCGGCGACAAGGTCAAGTGCACGGTCATCTTCCGTGGTCGGGAAATCCAGCACACGGCCCTGGCCGAGCAGCTTTTGTTTCGGATGGCCCAGGACCTTGCTGAAAATGCTGAAATCCAGCAGCCCCCCAAGCGAGAAGGCCGCAACATGATCATGTTCCTCAGCCCCCGTCGCCTGCCAGGGGGCAAGGTGGTGGCCAAGCCGTTGGGCAAGGCCGACGGCAAGCCAACTGAGCTGCGCACCATCGAAACCAGGGTCATCGAGACCAAGCCCAGTCCAGCCCTGGTAACAGAAGATACGGAAGTGGCCACATCAGCCTCCTGAACCCAGCCTTACCGACCCCCTGGCCGAGTCCAGGGTTTTGGTTCAGCTGAGGGTTTCGCCGAAAAACGTCAACATTTCAGCCCAAGCGAGGGCCGCAGATTCGGGATGGTGGTCGGCGCGTTGGTCACATAGGAAACCGTGGCCGCCTGGCACCAGCAACAAACGATGGGTCCTTTGACCGCTGGCTTGCCGACCTGCATTGGCTGCGGTCAGGGCCTGGTCCAGGGCCGCCACATCCCGGGGAGGAATCAGGGCATCTTCCGTCCCACAGACGCACAGGAGTCGGCCTCGCACCCCAGCCACCTCGTCCAGGGTGGGAGGACCACCCCCGGGACGCCCATTGGCCACCCCGGCTCCGTAGAAGTCACAGGTGGCGGCAATCCCGGTCAGGCTCGCGGCCAGCAAGGCAACATGACCGCCAAAGCAAAAGCCAAGGCAACCGATCGGGGCCCCAGAGGCCCCGGCGTTCCCCAGGGAGCCTTGCAGCCAACGCCGGGCTTGGTCCAGATCCTGTAACAGCTCGGGGGCCCTGGTGCGCTCCTTGTGGGACCGTCCCTCGCCGAGGGACTCAGGCGTGTAGTCGAGGTCCAAGGCGGGGGCGGTTCGACTGAACAGGGGCAGCGCCAGGGCCCCATACCCTTCCCCCGCCAAGCGATCGGCCACACCCCGCACCCAGCCATTCACCCCGAACACCTCGGGCAGCACCAGCAGGCCGGCCCGGGGCGTTCCCGAAGGGGGCGACCACCAGCAGCGCAGCGGCACCTCCCCGGGTTTCTGGGGGGGGATTGAAACCCAGTGGCTCTCGGTAACGACAGCGACGCGCAGGGGGACGATCAAGGGCACACCGGCCAACCGGCACATGGTCCTATGCCAACGGGGCAATTGTCACCGGGACCAAAGCTCCTTAGGGTGGCCAGCAGACCATCTGGCCCACGGCGTGCGATTCCACATTCAGCAGGAAAGCGACATCCCGGCTTCGACGCAGCTGTACAACCAGATCTGCTTCGCCATTGCCGCCCGTCACTACCCCCCGGGGCACCGGCTGCCAAGCACTCGCCAGCTAGCCATGCAGACCGGCCTGCACCGCAACACCATCAGCAAGGTCTATCGCCAACTGGAGACCGATGGGGTCGTCGAAGCCATGGCCGGATCGGGCATCTATGTGCGTGACCAGCAAAAACCACGGGAAATCAAGCCGCCGCCGGGCCTGCGCAGCAAGGCACTGCCCGATATTGATCGGGAGGTGCGGCAGAGCATCGATGGCCTGCTCAACGCCGGATGCACCCTGCAGCAGGCCCGCGAACTGCTGACCCGGGAAGTGGATTGGCGACTGCGTTGCGGCGCCAGGGTGCTGGTGTCGACCCCACGGGAAGACATCGGCGCCTCCATGCTGATTGCCGAAGAGCTGGAACCCAACCTGGACGTGCCCGTGGAAGTGGTGCCCATGGAAGAGCTGGAGGCTGTGCTGGAAAGCTCCAGCAAGGGCACCGTGGTGACCAGCCGTTATTTCTTGCAACCTGTGGAGGAGATCGCCCAGCGCCACGGGGTGCGCGCCGTGCCGGTGGATCTCAACGATTTCCGACACGAACTGGATTTGCTCAAGGAGCTGCGCTCTGGGAGTTGTGTGGGGCTGGTGAGCATCAGTCCCGGCATCCTGCGGGCCGCCGAGGTCATCCTGCACTCGATCCGCGGCAATGAGCTCCTGGTCATGACGGCCAATCCCGATACCAGTAGCCGGTTGCTCGCCTTGCTGCGGGCCGCCAGCCACGTACTTTGTGATCGGCCCAGCTTGCCCCTGGTGGAACAGACTCTGCGGCAGAATCGGGCCCAGTTGATGCGACTACCGGTGGTGCACTGTGCCCGCAGCTATCTGGGCACCGCCACCATCGACCAGTTGCGCAAGGAGATCGGCCTCTTGGCGGTCTGATGCGCTCTTTCACCACCATCCTCCAGGCGATGGCGGCCGATCTGGCCATCATCAAGGAAAGGGATCCGGCGGCCCGCAGCACCCTGGAGATCCTGCTCTGCTACCCGGGATTCCATGCCTTAGTGATGCATCGCATCAGCCACCGCCTCTGGCGATTGCGCGTTCCCCTGCTGCCACGGCTGCTGAGCCAGGTGGGAAGGCTGTTCACCGGCATCGAGATCCACCCGGGCGCCCGCATCGGCCAGGGCGTCTTCATCGACCATGGCATGGGGGTGGTGATTGGCGAGACCGCGGTCATCGGTGACCACTGCCTGCTGTACCAGGGGGTGACCCTGGGCGGTACCGGCAAACAGCACGGCAAACGTCACCCAACCCTCAAAGAGAATGTGGTGGTCGGTGCCGGCGCCAAGGTGCTGGGGGCGATCACCGTGGGGGCCAACACCCGCATTGGCGCCGGCTCCGTGCTGCTGCGGGATGTGGCCTCGGACAGCACCGTGGTGGGCATCCCCGGGCGCGTAATTCACCAATCCGGTGTCCGCATTGATCCCCTGGCCCACTCGGCCCTTCCCGATGCGGAAGCCAGGGTGATTCGCAACCTGATGGAACGCATCGACAACCTCGAAAGCCAGGTCAGCCAGTTGCAGGGTTGCCTGCGGGAAGTGGCGGCGGGGCGCCCCCTGCTGGAGGCCTGCGCCGGAAAGGCGCAAAACCTGCGTGATCGGGAAATAATGGAATTTCTAGGCGAGGGGCTACCTCCAGCCGCATCCTGACCAACCCGACAGACACGCTTTAACGTTGCCGGTTGCGGGGGCAAACCAAACAACCATGGCCCATCTGCTGATTACCGGCGGTGCTGGCTTCATCGGCAGCCACGTTTGTCTGACGCTTCTGGAGGCGGGCCACTCGCTGGTGGTGCTCGACAACTTCGAAGGCAGCTCACCGGAACCCCTGCATCAAGTGGCCGCCCTGGCGGGTCTGGGCCCCCTGGAACGGTTGGCTCCGGGCCTGTGGGGCACCCCGGGCGAGCCGAGACGGCTGTTGGTTCTTCAGGGCGACATCCGCTCCAGTGGCGATTTGGCAAGGGCCTTCACCTCCTCCAGCGCAGCCGTGGTGGAGGCGGTGCTGCATTTCGCCGGCTTGAAGGCGGTGGCGGAATCCGTGGCCGAGCCGCTGCGCTACTGGGATACCAACGTGGCTGGAAGCCGCTGCTTGCTCCAGGCCATGGCCCGAAACAACTGCCGGACGCTGGTGTTCAGCAGCAGTGCCACCCTCTATGGCTTGCCAGACTCCGTGCCAATTACGGAGAGTGCACCTGTCCGACCACTCAACCCCTACGGGCACACCAAGGCGGCCGTAGAGCAGATGCTGGCGGACCTGGCGGCCAGTCAAGCCGGCTGGCGCATGGCCAGGCTGCGTTATTTCAATCCCGTCGGCGCCCATCCCAGTGGCCGCATCGGCGAGGCCCCCCTCGGCCAGCCCAGCAACCTCTTTCCCCTGATCAACCTGGTGGCCCAAGGGCAAAAACCCTGCCTGAGGGTGTTCGGCAGGGATTGGCCCACGGCCGATGGCACAGGAGTCCGGGATTACATCCATGTCATGGATCTGGCCGAGGGTCACCGGGCGGCTGTGCACAGACTGCTCAACGCCCCCCCCCAACTCCTAACCTTGAATCTGGGGAGTGGCCAGGGCCATTCGGTGCTCGAATTGGTGCGGGTATTTGAGAAAGTGACGGGCCAACCCGTGCCTTGGGAGGGTACCGATCGGCGACCTGGCGACAGTGCCTGCAGCATCGCCGACCCCTCCCTAGCCAAAAAGGTGCTCGGCTGGGCCACGACCCGTAGCTTGGAGGATATGTGTCGAGACGGATGGAGGTGGCAGGGCAGCCACCCCCATGGCTACAACAAAACCAGCGAAACGGGTTGGCACCTGAATTCAGGCGGAAGCCACCTCCTGGGGAACCTGGGGCTGGAACATGAACATTGAATAGATCACGTTACGACGCATCTGAGTCATCATCTCCAGAAACATATCATAGCCTTCATTTTTATATTCAATCAATGGATCCTTTTGGCCGTAGCCCCGCAGGCCTACGGATTCCCGCAGGCCATCCATGGCCTGTAGATGTTCGCGCCAGAGGGTATCGATCTGTTGCAGCACAAAAAATCGTTCCGCTTCGCGCATCAGGCCGGGACGCACTTGATCCACCTGGCCCTCCTTGATGTCATAGGCGTTACGCAACTGCTCTTGCAGAAATGCTTTGAGTTCGTCGATGGAAAGTCCTTGGAGTTGCTCGGGTTGTAAATCCTGGAGCAGATAAATGAATTCCTTGACCTTGTCCAGAAGACGAGTCAGGTCCCATTCTTCCGGCGGCAGATCGGGGTTGACATAGGCATCAACAATTTCGTTGACCGTCTTTTCTCCGAATTCAATGACTTGTGACTTGAGTTCCTTACCCTCAAGCACCCGGCGCCGCACTCCATAGACCGCTTTGCGCTGATTATTCATCACCTCGTCGTATTCGAAAACCTGCTTACGAATGTCGTAGTAATAGGTTTCGACCTTCTTCTGCGCCCCTTCCAGGGAGCGGGTCAGCATGCCCGATTCAATCGGCATGTCCTCCTCGACCCGGAAGGCGTTCATCAGCCCAGCCACCCGATCACCGCCAAAAATTCGCAGCAGGTTGTCCTCCAGCGAAAGGAAGAAACGCGTACTGCCTGGATCCCCCTGACGACCGGCCCGACCGCGTAGCTGGTTATCGACGCGCCGGGACTCATGGCGTTCGGTGCCGATGACATGCAAGCCGCCGGCCGCACGGACCTTATCTTCATCTTGGCGTACCACCAGGTCGTATTCGGCCTTGACGCGGCCGATCATCTCCCGCATCCAGGTGATTTCCTGATTTTCCACAGGGGCCTTTTCAGCCGCCTGGGCAATGCGATCCTCCAGTTCGAGCACCGTAAGGCTGCGCTCACCCCAGGTCTTGACCAGGTGGCTGGCCAAAGCCGAGAGATCGCGGTCGGTCTCGGCTGAGAGGGAACAGGGGAAAAGGGTTCCCAGGGCCCTGGGCTCGCTGGGGGGCAGGCCAGCCGCAAGGGCGGCCTGGGCCCCGAATCCGGCGGCGGGCGAGGCCGAAGCGGGCAAGGGCACCGGGGGCAGATTGCTTTCGTCTGGCCGAACCAGGCGGTTCAACAAAACCTCACGCAACTTGAGTCGGGCCATGTAATCGCTGTTGCCACCGAGAATGATGTCCGTACCCCGTCCAGCCA
>JBBASD010000006.1:11609-36118 GCA_040399485.1 Cyanobium sp.
CGGGCCATGTAATCGCTGTTGCCACCGAGAATGATGTCCGTACCCCGTCCAGCCATGTTGGTGGCGATGGTGACAGCTCCGGCACGACCGGCCTGGGCAACGATTTCAGCCTCCCGCTCCACATTCTCGGGTTTGGCATTGAGCAAGTTGTGGGGAATCTGCTGCTCCGCCAGCAGGCTGGAGAGCAATTCAGACTTCTCGACGCTGGTGGTTCCCACCAGAACAGGGCGGCCGCCGCGGTGGATTTCGGCCGTCTCCAGGGCCACCGCGCGCCACTTGGCTGTCTCGGATTTGTAGACTTGATCGGTCCAATCGGAGCGGGAGCGAGACCGGTTGGTGGGCACCACGGCCACCTCCAGCTTATAGGTTTTTTCGAATTCCACCTCTTCGGTCTTGGCGGTGCCGGTCATGCCAGCAAGGCGCGGGTATAGCAGAAAGAAGTTTTGATAGGTAATGCTGGCTAGGGTCTGGGTTTCGGGCTGGATAGGTAGCTGCTCTTTGGCTTCAATCGCCTGATGTAAACCATCACTCCAACGGCGACCAGGCATGACTCTGCCGGTGAATTCATCGACGATCACCGCATCAGTGCCGCGGACGATGTAGTTGACATCGTTGGTGAAAAGCTCCTTGGCTTTGAGAGCATTATTGATGAAGTGAGCCCAGGGATCCTTGGGATCGTATAAATCTTGCACCCCCAGTAGCTGCTCGGCCCTAGCATAGCCTTCATCAGTGAGCGTGACATTACGTTGCTTTTCATCCACTTCATAATCGCCCTCTGGATCGATGCCGTCCTTACCCATTTCGGCAGCACGAATCAACTGGTTGGCGATTTCCGCTGCAGCTCGATATTTTTCCTGAGGACGTTCAACCTGTCCAGAAATAATTAGAGGCGTGCGAGCCTCATCTACAAGAATCGAATCGACTTCGTCAATGATACAGAAGTGAAAATCACGCTGCACCACATCGGCGATGTCATTCGCCATGTTGTCGCGGAGGTAATCAAAGCCCAGCTCTGAGTTCGTGGCGTAGGTGATGTCGCAGCCATAGTTGCGCTGCCGCTCGGCAGGAGCCATTTCCTGCTGGATCAAGCCCACGGAAAGCCCCAGGAAGCGGTGCACCTGGCCCATCCACTCAGCGTCGCGGCGGGCCAGATAATCATTCACCGTAACCACATGAACCCCGCGCCCCGTCAGGGCGTTGAGGTAGGCGGGCAGGGTGGCCACGAGGGTCTTGCCTTCGCCGGTCTTCATCTCGGCAATCTGACCGTTGTGCAGCACCATGCCGCCAATCAGCTGAACATCAAAGTGGCGCATGCCAAGCACCCGCTTGCCAGCCTCGCGGACCACCGCAAAAGCCTGAGGCAGAAGTTCGTCCAGCAATTTGCGCTCCCGGTTGACGATGGCTTCTGGAGTGCCACCGAGGCTGCGGGCCTGGTCAAGCTTGGCGCGAAATTCGGCGGTCAATCCCCGCAGCTGGTCATCGCTGAGGGGAATGATTTCCTCCTCAAGCAGGTTGATGTCGGAAACAATCGGCTGGTAGCGCTTCAGCTTGCGGGCATTGGGGTCACCCAGCAGCAGCTTGAGCATGGAGAAGGCCTGTCCGTAGTTACTTACCCTACCATCGCAAAACCGTGGCCGAGAGAGAAGAAACGTGCTGCTGCAAGGGTTCTCGGCGTCTATTTCGCCTGGGATCCGCACCTGGTGGGCCCTCGGAACTGAGCGGGAGCACCGCCCCGGCACCGACCACGGAGCAGGATTCCTAGCAGATGCGCCCCACCCCGGTCCGTTGAGAAGCGCCCCCCCCAGGCCCGAGGCCCCCTCCGTCGCCCCGATCCGGCTGGTCCGCCACGGCCGGCTATGCCTGCGCCTGCGGTGGCGCTTGGGGGCACTCAGGGCCTTGCTTGATGGCCACAGCTTCTGGGCAGCCGGACGCCAGCGAACCCAGCTGGTGCGGATGCTCGGCGGTAGCCAGGTAGTGGTGAGCGCCTGGCAGGGGCGCGCACTGGTGGGATTCGGGCGCGCCACCAGCGACGGCGTGTTCCGCGCCGTGTTGTGGGACGTGGTGGTGGCCGAAGACCACCAGGGTCGGGGACTGGGCCGGCGGATCGTCGAGGAGCTGCTGTCCAGCCCGCCCGTGGCCGCAGCCGAACGGGTCTACCTGATGACCACCACAGGCGAGGGCTTCTACGAAAAGCTGGGATTCAAGCGGGTGGACAGCCAGAGGCTGATGCTGAAACAGCGGTGAGGAGAACGGCAAGGCGCCGGGTTCATACAATGTGGCACTAGTCCGACCCGGAAAAGAGGCTCCTAATAGCAGACCCAGCTGAGGCGGTCAAGAACCCAGTGGAGGTGTAAATTAAGCAAACCCTGGCCTCTGAAAAGACGTCGAGAAAAAACATGACGGATGAGCAGACCAGTACGGCACAGATCGTTCCCCTGCTACCGAAATCGCGCCATATCCGCAACCATGAGACCCCAATGATCGTGAAGACCGAACAAGACCAGGAGACTGCTTGGTGAAGATTCACTTTCCTGCTTCCATCTGGCGGCATCGCGAACTCATCTGGAGGCTCAGTGAGCGGGAGATACAGGGTCGCTACAGAGGATCCATCCTGGGGTTGAGCTGGAGCTTCGTGCAGCCCCTGACCATGCTCGCTGTCTACACGCTGGTCTTTTCCCAGGTGTTTAAAGCTCGCTGGGGGTCGGGAGAGGATCTCGGACCACTGGCCTTTGCCGTCAACCTATTTGCCGGCCTGATCGTCTTCAATCTGTTCTCGGAATGCCTGAATCGTGCGCCCGGATTGATTCTCGCCAATCCGAACTACGTCAAAAAGGTTGTCTTCCCCTTGGAGGTTTTGGCGCCCGTCTCCGCCGCAACTGCAGGGTTCCATGCCCTCACCAGCCTGTTGGTCCTGGTCATCTTTGAAATAGCGGCCTATGGACGGATTCCTCTGAGCTTCCTCTGGCTTCCCGTCGTCTGGACCCCCTTTCTGTTGGGGACCCTGGCCATCACCTGGGCCCTCTCCGCTCTTGGCGTCTTCATCAGAGACATCGGTCAACTCGTGGGCGTGGTCGTGAGCATGCTGATGTTTCTTAGTCCGATCTTCTTTCCATTGTCGGCTCTGCCAACCCGCTGGCTTCCGATCTTGCAGCTGAACCCTTTGGCCCATGTCATCGAAGAGACGCGGGCAGTGACCATTCTTGGGAACGCTCCTAGCATGACGTACATTCTCCTTGGGATTACCACTTCCCTGGTAGCCTGCGAAGTGTCCTATCGAGCCTTCCTGAGAGCGAAGCCTGCTTTTGCCGATGTCATCTGACGTGACACAACCAAACGCCGGCTCGAATGAAGATCTACATCCCATCCTTGTCAACAACCTTGGCAAGTGCTATCAGATCTATACCAAACCAACGGACAGACTCAAGCAGGCACTGTGGAGAGGTCGTCGTCAGTATTTTCGTGAGTTCTGGGCCCTGCGGGATGTCAACCTGGAAATCAACAGAGGTGAAACAGTTGCCATCATTGGCAGAAATGGCAGTGGGAAAAGCACTCTGCTGCAGATGATCTGCGGCACGCTGGCGCCGACTGAGGGGAGTGTCAGAACAAGCGGCACCATTGCAGCACTGCTGGAGTTGGGCAGTGGCTTCAACCCAGAATTTACCGGCATCGAAAACGTGTTTCTGAATGCGTCGCTGCTGGGTCTGACGCAAGAGCAGATCTTGGCAAGATTGGACGACATCCAGGCCTTTGCCGACATCGGTGAATTTGTTCACCAGCCCGTCAAGACGTACTCCAGTGGCATGCTGGTCAGGCTTGCCTTCGCGGTGATCGCCCATGTGGATCCTTCCGTTCTAATCGTGGACGAAGCACTCAGTGTGGGAGATGCGGTCTTTGGCCAGCGTTGCATGCGCTTCATCCGGCGTTTCAAAGAACAGGGAACGCTCCTGTTTGTCAGCCATGATCTCAATGCTGTCTCCAGTTTGTGCGAAAGAGCCATCTGGATTGACTCTGGTCGCGTCCAGATGGATACCGAAACCGCTGCCATCGTGACGGCCTATACAAGAAGCTGCCTGGAGGCCTCGAATGCCGAGGTCGAGCAGGCGAAAACAACGTCAAGTACCTCAGGAGAAACCGGCTCCGCAACCGAGAATCGCGAGGAGAGTGGTTCGTCCGAAACTGGCCATGCGAGCAAAACCATCGAGTTCGACTGGGAAAGTTCCACTGCGGTGACGGATGGACAGACTGAAGGGAAGCAGGGGGAAAAGGTCGAGTGGGATTACGATCGGGACTATGGAAATGGACAGGCCACCATCATCAGAGTTGTGCTGCGAGATAAGGATGGAGACCCCACAGCGGCACCAAATTGCGGCGAAGCAACACGACTGGAAATCGTGGCTCGCTGCGAGGCATTCATTGAAAGTTTTATCGCGGGCTTTGTCGTTAGAGACCGAACCGGACAGATCATTTTCGGCGAGAGTTCAATCGGTAAAAAGCAGCTGAGTGCTGACAGCCATCAGATTGTATCTTTCTCCTTTTGCTTCACGATGCCCTTTCTTCGACCGGGGAGCTACAGCCTCTCCGCAGCAGTGAGCAACGGTGACGCCACGGGATTCGAGGTTCTGCACTACAAGACAGATACTTTGTTGCTTGAGCCCATGGTTGGCAATCGACCCGTCTATGGCGTCTTCGCAACGACAACCATGAACATCAGGGTGTCATTCCAGGAGGTGCAGAGCTGACGGGCGATTCCCATGTAGGGGGACGCGGAAGAGAAGCGCAAAACCCTCCGCCTTGCCAGGCGTCAATGACGGCTGGCTGCGATCAGGCCGGTACCATGGAGTGAGTATGAACCGCCGAAGGACACCCGGCGGTGTGGTGCCAGTTACCAAGCAGTTAATGGCCAATACACGCGCAAGGGAAAATCACATTGGCGGGATCTCAGAGCCGTCGAAAGAACTACCATTCATTACTTTCATCACAGTCAGCTATAACTCCGTTGATAACATTGAAGGTACAATCGCAAGTGTCGTCAGTTGTAAGTCCCTTTTTGCTTGCGAGTACATCGTCATTGATGGCAACTCCAACGACGGCACGGATCTGATTCTTAATCAGCATGCCCAGATGATTGATGTTCTGGTTAGGGAAGCTGACCATGGAATCTATGATGCGATGAACAAGGGGCTTCGGCTTGCAAGAGGCGAATATGTCTGCTTCGTCAATGCCGATGACCGCATCATTCCTAAAGGTGCCGAGAAGATCGCAAAGATGTTGCTGGGGAGCCATCGTCGTATCGACATCGTGGCATCGGCAGCGCTGGCCGTTGAAGGCAAGACAGAGACCCTCTGGCTACCTTCAGGACTGGACAGCTTTCTGGTCTTTCGTTGTCCAAATGTGTGTCATAATGGTGTTTATGCTCACCGCTCCATCTTCCAGAGAGTCGGAGACTTTGATTCGAGCCTACAGATTGCAGCTGACTCTGATTGGATCATTCGAGCTGTCAGAGGTGGCGCCAAAGTGAAAGTCGTAAGCACACCAACGGTGTTCTACTCCATCGGTGGGGTGTCAAGCGACATCAGACGCCATGCCAACGAAATGCTGCTGATTGCCGAAAAGACTTATCCGCTCCTGAGATCAGCAGTCATCAGCTCTTTGTTCTTCCACCTTTTTGCCTGGCAAGAACGCAGATTTCTGTTCACCAAGCGACCGTCTCTTCGCCTAGCTAAAGCCTTACAGGAGGCCAATGCCTTCTATCCTGAACTATCCTATAGGAGCTATTTGTTGCAAAGGTTCCATCGGCGTCTCGCCGTTAAGGCATTCCGCAGGCTTAAGAATTTGATGCGATGAGGAGATCAGTTAGATGAAGATTGCCTATTGCGACCACTCCTATCACCAAAAGACCAGGTCCACACTCTTTCTGCCCAACATGTTGGCGAGTAAGGGGCATACGGTCGACTATTTCTGGGATTCTGGCTGGGAAGGTGGATCCCCTATCCGATTCAGCCAATTAAAAGCTTACGATGCGATAATCATTTTTCAGGCCATTCCCCAAGGATTGCCCAACTGCGTAGCGAAACATCATCACAACGTAACATTCATTCCAATGCTTGATCAGTTTGGGATTGCAAAAGGGCCCCTGTTTGACTTGAAAAGAGTATGGAGTCCATTCCATGGTTCCAAGGTGCTGAGCTTCTCCAGGGCTGTTCATGCCATCGCGACCAGCAATGGAATCGCTTCGATGCATTGCCAATACATGCCCCCGAACGCAGTCAGAGGTTTTGATGTAGATCGTCTTCGCTTCAGAAATAGCCTTCATGCCTTCTTCTGGGCCAGAAGACCATCGGAGATCTCGATCGACATGGTTGGCCAGTTGTTGGGCGATCATCAAGCTGATCTATGCCTTCATGTCCATCTCTCGGCCGATCCTGGCGAAGTCGAAACCAGCGAACAGGACGTCCGCTCGGCGTTTCCGGATTGCCAGTCGTTGACGATCAGCCACTGGCTCGCGAGCAAGGAAGAGATCATGCGAATCATCAGAAGTTGTGACGTCTACATTGCCCCACGACTGGAAGAAGGAATTGGCCAATCTTTTCTGGAGGCACTCTCGGCAGGACTGTGCGTCGTCGCGCCAAACAATGGAACTATGAATGAGTATCTTGTTGATGGTGTTAACGGGATGCTCTACAACCCTTCCAGTCTCGAGCCATTGAAGTTCGTCGATATTAGAAGAATTCGCGAGAATGCCTATCGGACTGCAGGGCAGCTGCTGATAAACTGGGAGAACGATCAAAGTCGAATTCTCGACTTCATTCTAAAGCCATCATCTGCATGCTATGGCAAACAACACATCTACCATGGAATCCAGAAGGACAGATCAGGAGCGGTTCCTTTCTTCCTCAAGCGATATCTGAAGCGGATCTTGCTGAAGATACGCGGCTGATACAGCCAAGGCTTCCGGATTGCGGCAATCGGCCTGCCTGATCACACGCTATCAACAGCGACAGGGCTCTGATCCATGGCCGAATACTTCAGATCACTGAGCCTGAGGAACGGAGCATCACTGATAAGGCTGGCTCCAGGCTCTAGGCCTGCCTCGACAAAGCACGGACGTACAAACTACCGCAGGGATGGAGTCTGCCCTGAGGCAATCAGGTAATCCTTGACCACCGGTGCTTGCAACATCCTGGGCATCGCCACGACATACTCAGCGGCCCAACCACAGTCGCGCCAGATAGGGACGGCAGTTACCGGAACCTGGGCAGACTTGCAAGCTCTGATGGAAAGTCTGGCGGCTAAAGATTACTTGGCTGGCCTCTAGTCGTCGGAAGCGAGCATACCCTTAGAACAGCCGCTTGAGTGACTTAATCCCATCGATAAACCGTGGCAGTCTGGGATAAGCAGCGATTCTGAGCCTACTTTGACTCAGACATACCGATTCCAAGGCGACCCCGAGGACACGGTCGTCACCAGGGGTCTGGAAGCCCGGGCTGACAAAACGCAAAGTCAACTCATCGCAAGCAGAGAGCGGCGGTAAGGGAACAATCTCATCAAAGGGCTTGCCAAAAACCCGGCCACTTAGAACCTCGGTGTCGTTTGCGAACACCCGCAGGTCGGTGCCTTCGGCCGGCGTGATCTCCCTCGTCCTCACCCTCAGCCAACAAGGCGGCTTGGTGGGGTCGATAGGCACCGTCAAGTTCGCCTCAGCCGCGGTCCAGCGCAGGGCGCGGCCATCGAATTGGATCACAGGTCCCATTCCCTCCGAGCCAATCCAGTCGCTGCTGTTGGCGCTCACCTCTACGACTGGGCGGCACACCGGAGGTGGCGACCACGTAAAAGACTGAACGGCCAGGAGAAACGACCGCAAAAGTGACTGATCGGAAAGCTTGCGCCTGCTCTGGCCCAGACGAACCGATTCCAAGGCGACCCCGAGGACACGGTCGTCACCAGGGGTCTGGAAACCGGGGCTGACAAAACGCAAAGTCAACTCGCAGCAAGCCGAAAGCGGCGGCAAGGGAACAATCTCATCAAAAGGCTTGCCAAAAACCCGGCCACTTAGAACCTCGGTGTCGTTTGCGAACACCCGCAGGTCGGTGCCTTCGGCCGGCGTGATCTCCCTCGTCCTCACCCTCAGCCAACAAGGCGGCTTGGTGGGGTCGATAGGCACCGTCAAGTTCGCCTCAGCCGCGGTCCAGCGCAGGGCGCGGCCATCGAATTGGATCACAGGTCCCATTCCCTCCGAGCCAATCCAGTTCCTGCTGTTGGCGTTCACCTCAACGTCCGGACCACTCACGGCAACAGGGAACCGCGGCTGCAGGAAAGACCGCCGGCTAAAACTCCGGGAAAGCGCCGACGGCCGGGATGCCACCTGCTCGAGGAGGGCGGGCCACGCGGCCCTGCTGCGTGACAAGTTTATGTTGCGGATGTTATCCATCAAGCTGGACAACTCTTTGAGCTTTTCAGGCTGCTGAAGTAGCCCTGCGGCAAGTTGCCCCGCCCCCTTAGGGTCATCTAAACTAAATAGGGGGATTCCTTCCGAGCCGGGCACCCCAGTCAGAGCTTCCGCAGTGGCCAGCAGCGGCGTGGCATAGGCGAGGGCCTCGAGAATTTTGATCTTCGAGCCGAAGCTGTTTTCGATCGGCGCGATGAACAACCCGCACCCGGTGAACTGTCGAAGCACCTCCTCCGCCGTGGAACGTCCGAGTAGGTCGACGTTTGGTTGTTTCCAAGACTCGGGTGCTTCTTTCGGCTCCGCCCCGATGATGGTGATCCGCGCCCTAGGGGCATATGTGGCGAGGGCCGGGGCAAACGACTCACACAGCCATTGCACTGCAGCAAAGTTTGGATAGTGGTTGACATTACCGACGAAGAACACATTCGTTCGCCCTTCATCGTGCCATTTCTGCGCATTCTCCTCTAGCATCGGCTCGATCACCGTGGTCCTAGCCGCCTGCTGGCGATCTCGCGGAATGTCATGCGAGCTCAGCACCACGATGTGGTCGGACATGGCCTGAACCTGGTTCTCGAAGCGCCCGAGCCGCCATTCTGCCAACTTAGAGTTTGCGGCCCCAGGGCCCACGCGGCCGAGTTTCCTCTGATCATGGAAGAACTCCTGCTCACGATTCTGGGTGACCAACACCACAGGAACCCAAGAGTAGAAAGCCGATGGCAGGAAAAGAGCGGTGAACAGATAGTCGAGGACGATGACATCTGGCCGGATCTCTGCCACAAGTTCGCGGAAACGTAAGTCGATGAGTGGGTTCAACATCGCAAGACGCTCCATGCTGAAGGGATGGCCACTTATGGGTCGTTCGTCTGGAAGGGCGGAGAACTCGATCGGGTGAAAAGTTGCACCGAGCGAGGCGGCGAAGTCGGCTGAGCCACAAGAAGATGACCCTGGGTGGGCAAAAATGTGAATGTCACTATTGGGTGTGCCGACGATGCGGTGCACATGCTCGCGGCACACGATTGTGCCACCACTTGAGGTGTCAAGAGGTACCACGGTCGCGAAGAGGATTACCCGCTGGCGACCGCCACCCCCGTTTGCGACCAATGGCGCCTTTTCTTGTATCGACCTTGCAGCAGCACCCCGGAGCGATTCCAGCTCGGCGTCGTATACCTTATAAGCGTCTAGTACGTTGATTGGAATCTGGAACTCCGGGAGAAGATGGGAACTTTCCTCGCGTATCCAAAAGTCGTTGATTCCGTCAAAGTATGCAAAGCGGTAGCGGTTTCGGGCGAGTACGTCCTGCCAAGACGCTTTTACCCGGATGTTGGTGAAGGCCTCACTACTTTCCACCACCACAACCTCGGGGCGATGGCGTGACCAGTCAGCGGCTGCGATGATGGCGTCCTCAGCACCCTCGGCGTCGATCTTGAGAAAATGGATGTGTTTCTCCAGCGCGTGTTTGTCGAGAATGTCTTTAAGGGTTGAGAGGCGCACCTTGAGCGGCTTTATCTCGCCGGCCCGCTCAGCCACAAGGTCCGGCACCTCTTCAAGCAGGCTTGAGGTGTAGGTATTTTCAGAGTGGACCCAGAAGGTCGTTTCGCCCTCGCGATCAGACACCGCGAGCTCGAGGTTAATGTCGCGTGGCCGATCGGAACGTAGCGAGACGATGCTATCGGAGGGCTCGACATTGATGCCTGACCATCCCTGATCGTAGAACCAACGGGTTACGGAGGCATTCGTCGGGTGGGCCGCGCCGACGTCGACGTAGAACCCGTTAGTCACCTCCGGGAAGCAGCGCCGCAGGAGGACGTCCTCCAGGTTGGGCGTATAGCTCGTCATGGCGGGGAGAAAACCACGGCGCGGCTGGTGGTTGAGTGCGGACGCTTCCGCCGCCGCGCGCTCGTCGCGCAGCTGAGCCAACTCCACTGAGACCGCATCAGAATGGGCTTGCGTCGCAGTAATGACTGCTCTCAGCTCGGCAACTTGATCACGTAAAGATTCAACATCGACATGGCTATCGTCATCGACATCGAATAACCTATAAGTATCCAGCGAGTTGATTGGAACACGGAAGGTATCGCAGAGGTGTGCACTCTCCTCGCGGACCCAAAAGTCATTGATCCCGTCAAAATATGCAAAGTGGTAGCGGTTCTCCTCGAGCACATCCTGCCAAGTCGCCTTCACCCGGATATTTGTGCAGGCCTCACTACTCTCTACCACCAAAACCTCGGGACGGTGGCGCAACCAGTTTGCCGCTGCAGTGATGACGTATTCGGCCCCCTTGGCATCAACCTTGAGGAACTGGATGTGCCTACCGGGAGCGTGCTCGTCGAGGATGGCCGTCAGAGTCTCGAGGCGGCTCTGCAGCGGCTTGCTCTCTTTAGCGTATTCGGCTACAAACTTAGATTCCACGTCGGGCGGCGAGAATGTTTCCGTGTTGCCAGAATGGACCCAGAAGGTCTTCTCTCCATCGCGCACGGACACGGAGAGTTCAAGGTTGATGTCGCGAGGGCGTTCGTCTCGCATCTGGTCGGTCGCCTCGCCAATCTTGGCGTTTATTCCAGACCAGCCCTGCTTGTAAAACCATCGGGTTACGGAAGCATTCGTGGGACTGTTTACCCCGATATCCACATAGAAACCATCGGTCACACCTTCGAAACAGCGACGCAGCAAAACATCCTCAAGATTGCCAGCGTAAGTTGTCATCGGCTCGTGATAGCCTCGCTGTGGAGGCATGAAAGCCGCTTCGGACAACACGTAGACGTTGTTAGGCGTGAGGCGTTGCCAGCGCACGTAACCATGACTGCCGAGTAGCTCATCAATCTCCGTCCGACCGAAAAAATCCTCGATGATGAGTGCCTTGGGCTTGAATCGGTCGAACGGGAACCCCTTGACGCATTCGAGTTCCCAGCCCTCGGTGTCGATGCAAAGAATATCCACCTGCGCCAAGTCTTCGATGGCTTCGAGGATCGTTTCAAGACGCCTTTGCTTTACCCTGATTTCCTGAGTCGTGAAGCGGTCTGCCAGAGTGTCGAACAGCTTCTTGAAGTCTCCACGGATCCCAAGCGAAGAAAACGACTCGTAGGAAATCTCACCGCCACGATACTGAAATCCGAGGTTCTTTGCCTGAGCGAGAAAGAACGGAACGTCATCCCGGTCCTCTTCACCGCAGGCGAACTCCTGGATCTCATGCCCCAGAGCTCGATGCTTCTCTGCAAAGATCGGGTTCGGCTCGACGCTGATCACACGCCATCCACAGCCACGGAAGGAATTGCCCAGGGAAAGAAAGTCCGGTGAAGCTGCACCCACCTCAACGAGCACGCCGGAAGCAACATCGGGGAAGAATGTATCGCGAACCAGAACATCAACATCCCCCTCGGCTTGATTAGCAAGGGAAGGCTGTTGCTGCTTACCATGAAGATTTCCCCCGAAAGCCATAGGGTTTTCAATCCATCTAGTATGAGCCTACCTTAAGGGAGCATGCGCGTTGCGTCCGCCATTGCGCCTACGGCCCGAGCCCTGACAAGTGGGCAGCGACAAAACAGTCTGGCCTTACCCTATGCAGGCGTCGCCAGGCCTTGGGGATGCCAGAACGCGGATCATCCCCGAAAGCAGAAAGCCGGGCGGGGTCACGCCACACTCCATGCTCGAGCTCAGATACGAAAAAAAGACGGCCATGGATCTTAATCACAAGTGGCACACTGGAACTGGATACTTGCAATCCCACTGCGACCACACGATCCACGTGGTCAACAGCCTGGATGAATGTAATCAGCTTGGCGGCAGTTTTGGAGCCATCCTCTCCTCGGGCACTGTGCGCCACTGACAACACATTCCCCAGATCGCCATCGGGACACCACGGGCCAAATGTCCTACTTCATCCCTAAATCAGCACTGGCCCATGCGCCTATCAGCTAATTAGAATTTACTTTAGGTCGGATCCCTGGCAAGGCAAGTTCAAAATCTCTACGACTGGGGAGCAGCCGCTAGTGCCGCATTCAACTCCACCTCCAAGGCCTTGTTGTCAAGCCGAAGACGATCATTCTCTTCACGCAGTCGCGAAAGGTTCAACTCAATTACGGAAAGCCTGGTGCGCGCTTCTGCGGCCGCCTTTGCCATTCTGCCCAGCTCAGCTCTGGTCTGCGCCAACTCTCCCTGGGTGGCGGTCAGGGCATCAACAGTAGTCAGCCGTGTAGGCAGACGGCCCAACAAAATGATTAGCGACTCTCGCAACCGGTACCTGAAAGAGTGTGGTCGCAATGGTGATTTCATTAGGGATGAAGCGAGTCGTCAGTGAAGGAACTCGGCAATCAGACGATCACACAAGGTAAGAATGTCCTCACGGGGAGCGACATCGATCAGCCGAAGAGTGTCCGCCAAGTCAACCTCAAAGCAAGGAGAATCGACAAGCGCAGGAGCATCGATGTGGCGAGCATAGTCGAGGCCATGCCTGGCAAAGAGTTGTTGAACGAAGTCACGTCCATGCCACGTTATCCCGCTTGCGAAAATCATCTCGCCACTGCAACCAGCCTCCACGGCACGGATCGCCATCCGCATAAAATCCCTGGCTGAGCTCCAGTCGCAATGGAAGGAGAGCGTCTGAAGCGACTCCCGATGCAGAGGATTTACCAAAGCGGAGGAAACAGCCTGGCAGATCTTCGGAACAAAGAAGGAACGGGGACGACGATCTGACTCATGGTTAAATAGAATCGCCACAGTTGTCTTGATCCCATGGGCTTGCTCGTAGTAAGTCGCCAACTGTCCAGACGCCTTCTTAGTGATGGAGTAGAGACAGCTACCATCACGAGGCGTGGATAGGTCCACATGTCCCCGCAGTGCTGCGCCAAAGATTTTAGCTGAACTGGCGTAAAAAACCCTGAGCTGAGATTTTTCAAGCCTGGCGTACTCTAGGACCCGGTGCAGTGATTTGGTGTTGACATCCAAGGCATTTGCCCAGACTTCCTCATAGAGAAATCCTGCCGATCCATGCACGGCAGCCACATGGAACACCTCATCCGGCTGAAACTCCCTCAGACAGGTATCGAGTTTAGCCGAATCCGAGAGATCAAGCTGATGGTAGGAGAAGAAGGTACTGTCAATCGGATAGGGAAAGGCTTCGCGGCGCCCGAGGCCAAGAACCTGACGACCCGAGGTCACCAACTCCTCTGCCAAGATGCTGCCATCCTGTCCTCCCACACCTAGAACAATCGAACGGGTCATGGCCGCACCAGGGAAAGAAGTTGAAGGCGGAAATCCAACAGGACGCGCCTGACTGTTGGAAGATACATGGGAATTTCATGCCGGGTCTTCTGCTCCTCGTGTTGACGTGAGCAAGCCAAGACCTTATCGACAGCATATAGGCGAGCACCGGACAGGGCGAATCTAAGGAAGAGCTCATAATCCATGACATAGTGCAAATGTTCCTTCACGTGACCACCCGCCCGGTTCCACAAGTCGCGCGTGAAAAAGAGCTCAGGCTGATAGAAGTAGAGCCCCTTCTGCCAGGTTGATGTGAAACTTGCCAAGTCACCAAAACTCAACGGACTCAGGCAGCCTCGATGGAATCCGGAGTAGTGGATCAGCTTGGTCTTGCCGGAATCGTCGATCACACGACAGCCGCCGACGATAATGTCGCATGGCTGGCTGGATCGGACTAATGCCACTGCATCCAATGCACCTGGTTCTAACTTATCGTCACTGCAGAGCCATGTCAAGACATCTCCGGTAGCCAACCGAAATCCTTTATTCAAGGCGTGGGACTGTCCCCGGTCAGGTTCGATCACAAGATGGGAAAGACGGTGTCGATAGGACTCCAGAATCTCGCGACTTCCGTCTGTGGAGCCACCATCGATAACAACAAAGTCCAAATTTGGATAATTCTGCCCTAGCACGGAATCCAGGCAATCACGCAGGAACCTGCATTGGTTATAGCTGACAGTGACCACTGAGATCCGGGGCCATTCGCGAAGAGCCAACACACCCTCAGAGCATCCCGCTGTGCTGGGCAACTCCGAGGTGGGAGGGGCCGCAGGGGAGTCGCTTGCATCCACGAGGGACAGATCGTAAGACGATTGCATCTCTACGCGCATTCCCGGCAGACCCTTGGGCGCAGAGCCAGAAGCCAAAGACAGATACCTTGACGGTACAATTTTGACACCCCAGCCCTGCAGGCGTCTCAGCACCTTCTTGGCAGCCCAATCCAGGACAGGCACCGCAGGTATGCCTGAGGCGTCCGTCGACGCGTAGCGGCTTCTCCAGTCGAGCAAACCGACCTGAGGCAGCTCCCGCTCCGTACTTTCTAGTTCCCAGAACGGGCCTGGTAGTGCAGCGCGTTCAAAGGCCAGGGGAGGCAAGCGGTGGAAATCGATCAACCGGGAAAGATGCTCACAGTCTGTCTCAAGAATCTGGATGTAGGACTGCAAGCCATAGCTGTCCTCGATGCAGACGTACGCCACCGTCCCATCCGCATATCGCACCAACGCATGAGGTGATTCGTCCGACACCGACGCCTTGGCCTGTTCCTCCTGGCTCAAGAGAATGATTCCTCGACGAATTGCCACTGGCGAATTCCGCCTGGGAGGTAGAATGAAGCGTCCAGTGGACAGAGGGGCAGAATATCCCTGTGTACAAATTTAAGCAACTCCAAGCGAGCTGGATAGCGCCGGAAAGTGTGGGCCAGGGACTCTGCAGCATCCAGGTACTGGCCCCTCACAATCAGATACTCGCTGATGGAATAGAGAAAGTCGAAGGTAACGGGCACAGGACGGTGGAAGTCGGCGATCGCCCCCTTCAGGCCGCTGTCGTGGCAGCGACACAGGCACTCGAACGTCTCCGCAGGGGTGGCATCGCATAGCTCGATCAGCATGTCCGTCGGCTTACCCCAATAGTTGAAATCATGATAAAAAGACCCCAGAACCGACCGACCGCTGTCAAGAATCTGAAGAATTGGGACCTTCTTTGCGCGGCCGCAGGTGGCCACAACGGTCAGTCCACTGCCACAACCGATGAAATCAGTGCAATGGTCGAGTAGGGCAAGATTCTCCCGCATCGTGAGGGAAGCTGCCGAAACCGCATTCGAGGGTAGGTCATCCCCAAGGGGCTCCATGGTGGACAGCAGAAAGAAGAAATCTCCGTTCGCAGCCTTACTCAACCGTGCCACCTCCTTGGCAAAGTCAGGAGTTACATGGGATTGCTTGCTGTTGGAAGAACATTCAAACAGAACAACCCTTCCCTTGGAGGACAGACTGTGTGCAGCTGCATACTCAGCAGCTCGAAACTCTTCCTCCGGGGTCAGGACGATGATTGGGTCAATAGGGACGGTGATGGGACGATCGTAGCCACGGAACATACTGGGCCTTACAGTGCCATCAAAACGGCGAAAGTTGTCGGGGTAGACCTGCGGTGTCCAGATCCGGTCGTAGGGGTCCGGGCCCGTCTGTCGACGCACAATCTCCCGTGTCGCCAATGTCCAGATGATGTCACGGCTGACATTAGTCCAGTCGGCAAGGTCAACGGAGACCACTTCATCAACGTAGGGATTGCCTATGATCAGATTCCTGCACCGAGAGGAAATCCACCAAGTTAGATGACAATCAGCATAGTCTTGCTTGATCTGACGCGCGATCGTCGTGGCATAGAGGCAGTCACCGTTGGCGTCGAGCTGGACAAGGGCCGCCTTCATGCGTTGTCAGTAGGGTTGGTAGGACTTCTCTTCGACGATATCTGAACCACAGAGCGTATTGATCATCTTCTTGGCATGGGCCCGTTGGTCGTTGGTGCGGTAGATCAGACGAGCGATCTCTACAAACTCTGGACCGAAATCATTGGCCCTCTCCTTGTCGCGTATGCGATCCTCCAGGTTCCACAGCTGACTATTGGCTTCCCTGAGGGACTGTTCCCACGGTTTCACTGCGGGGTTGTCGGTGAGAGCCGCTGGCCGAAGAAAGCGCAATGATTGCAGCTCGTTTCGAACATTGATAAGCTTTGCATCTTCTGAGATCCTCTCCTCCTTGATCTCGAGGATCACAATCTTGTCAAGCAATTCTCCCAGGGAGACTGGCGCCAGGACGGTGGTGATGTTCATGGTTGGTTATGCAGCGCCTGCTGGCAAGTCCCGAGGCAAAGACATGGCACGAAGCCAGTCGGCACTGTAGGGGGCACCAAGGTCCCTGAGCCTGACCCTCCGGTTGCTCCGGCAGCAGTGAACTTCACAATCAGAGATCAGATCGAAACGGTCCTTGCCACGTACGAAACTCAGCTCCCCGTCCGGGGTGCGGGAGTCGCGATGGATGGCAGGCCAGGCAATGCGACGCCGGAGCTTGCCGGCGAGCTTGGGACCAAGGTCTGCACGGACGAAGAAGGCATTCAGGCCATTCGAGCAGGTCCCAAGGAACTCATAGCCACGGCTCTCGGCCAATTCTCGCAGCGCTGCGATGGACGCACCGAAGAGTAGGCCCGAATCATGACTGCGAAAACGTTTGAATTTCGGATCGTAGGGGACCGTCACAGCATGTTGATCCCCGAAGACGGGATTGCACTCAAGAATCAGGATGTCCGGGCGCAATCCATCGAGCTCTTTCAGAATCCAGTAGTCATTACCATCTAGATCGATGCTTAGGATACCAAGGGGTCCAAAAAAGCCGTTCCGCTCAATCAGCTCCCGAATATTCTCAACCGTGATAAAGGCTGCCTGCGCCTGGATGTCATTCCGCCAGTAGGTTGATGAGGAGCGCAGGTACTCCATATTCTTGGAATTCCCATCGAGAACAAGGCCGGTCCAGTTGCGATTTAGCAGCAAGAAGCGTGTGTTGGCTTCTAGATAGTTCTCGACACCAAACTCAACAAATGTCTTGTTTTGAAGATCGAGTTTGGTAACCAGCCACTCAATGATACCGTCCTCACCAAACTGGGAGTAGACCTGAAACTCCACATCAGCCAGAGTATCAATCTCTTCCATGCGCTGAACTTCGAACGCAGCAAGACGACCGCACAAACGTGCCGTGCGCTCAAACTTCTCATCAAGCTGTCGAACTTCGGCGACACATGCAGTTGCCGCACCGGCGGTACCGGCGAGCAGCGCAGAGGCATTGGCAAGACTTTTCCTGAGAGTGCGAAGCATGGATACCAATCTAGACAATTTCAATTTCTGGGAACGGGAAGATCATGCGGCCACCTCCTGCTAGGTACTGCTTCTCCCTCTGTACAATGCCACCACGAAAGTGCCAGGGCAAAACAAGATAGTAGTCAGGATTCATCGCCGCTGCCTCTTTTTCAGAAATAATTGGGATATTGGTGCCCGGCGTAACTCGGCCGAATTTCTCCTCATTGACTTCGGCGATGAATGGAATCTCGTTCGGAGTGAATCCGCAGAACTGCAAGAGGACGTTGCCCTTGGTGGAAGCTCCATAGCCAATAATCGTTTTTCCGTCGGCAACAAGTGACTTGACTAGTCGTGTGAGGTCGTCGCGGTGGCGGAATACACGCTCTTCGAAATCGCGGAATGGCTTGGGCGTGGAGAGGTTCATGCGATCTTCCTGCTCAAGCAGCCAGTCAATGACAGTTGCATTGCTACGCAGGGATGTATTGGATTTTCGCGCGGCGGTAACAGCAAAACTCCCACCGTTCACATTATTCATAACGACATCAACAAGACGGAGATCAGCCGCTTCCAAGATCTTGGCTACCACGCCGAGCGAGTAATACTCAAGGTGCTCATGGCAGATTGTGTCGTAGGAATTTGTTCGCAGCATGGACGGCATGTAGCTCTGCTCGAAGTGCCAAACTCCATCTTCGGCAAGGACATCGCAAATCTGCCGTGCGAAGGACACTGGATCCTCCAGATCGTAGAACATGGCAATGGAACTGACAACCTTAGCCGGTGCAGCAGAAACGCTCTTGAATGCTGCAGCAGAGAAGAAGTCAGGCACCAGTTTTATGTCTTCGGGATAGAATTCTGAAAACTTGGCGCCCGTAGGGTCGATGCCGATGCGATGAAGATCTTGAGTTGAATAGGCCTTGAGAGTGGTGGCATCATTGCTTCCGATATCAAGCACGGTGTCACCGGGGCCAACCCCAGAGAGACGCTCCAGATAACGCACTTTGCCGGTGAGGTGCTCCACCATGGACTGGTTCAGACCGGATCGATAGCCATAATTTTCCCCATACATTTCGTCCGGATTATAGGAATGCCTGAGCTGCACAAGCCCGCTGGAAGGGCACCAGACAAGCTCCAGCGGTCCTCGGGTAACTTCCTCCTGTGCCGAGGAGGGGAAGACACCTGTAAGTGTTTGCCGACCAAGATCAAGGATGGAGACTAAGTTCTCATCACCACTGACTCGGCAATATTCGATTGCTTTGTAGGCTTTATTCATCGGAAAGCGCACGGGGAAAAAGCTGAGGCATTGTATCTGAAGGTGACTCGTTGTTCCCGCAGAGGATGCTCCGTCTAGGAACCACTGGTATGCCCATCAACTTCACCGAAGATTCGCAGCTTGATGGCCGCTTGACTCTTAGCCTCTCGCCTAACGGACCGAAGTTAGCGGATCGACGCCTGCATAGGCCTCGAGATGCTGCTGCAAGAGTCGTTCCATGGCGAACTGCCGGCGCAGCCGCCCGTACTCCCCTGGACCGAGGCGCCGGCTGGGACGGGCCGCAGGCTTGTCGGAATGG
The DNA here is from genome assembly GCA_040399485.1 of Cyanobium sp. Taxonomy (GTDB): domain Bacteria; phylum Cyanobacteriota; class Cyanobacteriia; order PCC-6307; family Cyanobiaceae; genus Cyanobium. Next base: position 30,721 of record JBBASD010000006.1, read on the forward strand.
CTGAGGAGCCAGTCGGCCCAGGCCGAGGCATTCATGGCGGGAAGCAAGGTGGAAAACCCTCGACCGACCTCCCGATGCACCTCAAGGTCGGACGCCACCACGGGTGTGTCACAGGCCAGCGCCTCGATCAACGGCAGCGAGAATCCCTCGGCGAGAGAGGGGACCAGCACGGCTTCCGCATTGCGATAGAGCCAGGCCAGCACGGAGTCGCTCGCCGGGAGCTGCAGAACGGCATGCCGCAGTCCATGGGCGGCGATGCACTGCTGCTCCTCGTGACGCCAGGCGCCGCCACCGGCAAAGACAAGCAGGGGAAGATCACCCCCCGATCGGCAGCCCCGGTGCAGCATCGCCAGAGCTCGCATCAGCGTCATGCCGTTTTTGTAGGCATGACGCTTGCCCACCATCAGCCAGAAGCGTCGACCGTGCAGCCGGGCTACCGGTTCGGGCGGGATACTGTCCAGCGCTGTGGCCAGATGAATTACCTCAACAGGAGTCCGCAGCCAGGGATGAAAGAACACCAGATCATCTGCGGAGGCAGCACTGATACTGATGATCAGATCGGAAGCAGAAAGCCAGGACGATTTATTGGCGTGGGGCGAGCGCAGACCTGGCAGGAAGAAATGCTCTGGATGGCGTTCCGGAACCATGTCAAACAGAGAGCTCACCAGACGCTGCCCCTGGCGAAGTCGGTAAGGACGTCCTCCGTAAAAGGTGGCATGCAATACGTCGGCCTGCCGCCATGTTCCGCGCTGCCACCAACTAGTGGAGGGGGAAGATGGCATACTCACACGAACACCGGCCTGCGGCAACGCAGCGGCGAGCTCGCAGAAGTACCGGGTGATGCCGCCTCCTCTCTGCCGTCGCAGAATCTGACCATCAAAGCCGATATGCAGTGGACCCACAGAGGAAGGACAGCAGGAACGAGCGACCAGCTCAAAGGACGCTGGAGAGCCTGGGAGTTTACGACCGCAGGGACTGAAGTTGGCAAAGCTGTGGCAGGCTTTGGTTCAGCCTTGGGACTCCAGGTCCATGACGCAGGACCATGAAGGCTGGGAGATCCGGGGAAGGGCTCAGGCAGACACGAGTCCAGCCAACAGATCGCAACCGCTGGTGACCATCATCACCCCTTGCCTAAATGCGGTCAGAACCATCAGCGAAACCCTGTTGAGCGTCGTGGAGGCGCAGGCAGTCTTGCAGAGAGATCACTGGGAACTGGAACACATCCTGATCGATGGGGGGTCAACGGACGGCACGGAAACTGTCGTGGAATCACATGCCGCCAAGTACGGTTTCTGTCGGAAGATATCCAATATCAAGGGAGGGCCCTATGCCGCCATGAATGTGGGGCTGCAGCAAGCTGGAGGTCACTACGCGCATGTGCTCAATTCCGATGATCTTCTGCTCGATCCGATGGCCTATGCTGCCTTCCTGCAGACCGGCCATCGAAGCAAGGCCAGTGTGCTGCTGGCTTCAATCGGCTATTTCCGGCGGCCCGGTCGCCAGCTTAAAAGTCTGTGGCGGGTGGATCCCATTCCAGCCAGTTTCGGTGAATGGCAGCACCAGTTGACTCGGGGCCTTCATTATCCACACCCGGGATTCATCGCAGATTCGGAGAGGTACAGACTGCAGTCCTTTGATGTGAATTATAGTCTCTCAGCCGACTATAAGCTTATGCAATCCATTCTCCTGGCCCAGTCTCCTCTAGATCCTCCCATGGTTTGCCACCACCCCTTGGTAGCCATGGCCGAGGGAGGGGCGACGGGGAACTGGAAAGCTATCCTTAAGGGGTGGCGTCAGTTAGATGCCATTAATCAGGAAATGGGTATCCAGGCCAGCGGCCCCCGGCGCTACTGGCGGAAGCTCAAGCAGCGATTACGTCCCCTGCCCCAATCGATCCGCCTTCCACCCCTGAAGGCGCCGGAGCCATGAGTGGCCTGAACATCGCCTTTGATGTGAGTCAGACTGGTCGTCGAAAGGCGGGCTGCGGCTTCTATGCGGCAGCTTTGATTGATGGCTTGCTTGAATCAGCTGCTGCTGATGAGGAGTTCACACTGCTGACCAGCTTCGGCGACTTCTTTCACGACCCCTTTCAAGCCCTGACCTTGTCACACCTGCGGCGTGGCGTTCACTTTGGTCCTCGACTGGTTCGCAGAAGGAGTGCTTCGCGATTTTGGACAAACCAGAAAAAAGCTGGACCATTTTTAGACCACTTTGATATTGTACACGCCAACAACTTTTGGTGCCCGCCCTGGCGATTACGTGGGTCACTTATTTACACGCTCTACGACATGAGTTTTCTCGAGCATCCTGAATGGACCACCGAAAGTAATCGCAAGGGCTGCCTCGAAGGCGTGCAGCGAGCCGCTCGGTTCGCCGACGGATTCGTGGCCATCTCAGAGGCGACGAAGCAGGCTTTCCTGAAGCGCTTTCCTGCCATCAGTCCAGATAGGGTGCAAGTCATCTATCCCGCCTCACGTTTCGGGCAGCCGGGCTTTCGTCCGGAACCCAAACCGCCTGACAAAAGGATCTTCAAGGCTGGAGACCCCTTCTTCCTTTCGACCGGAACGATCGAACCCAGGAAGAACCAGTCATTTCTTCTGGATGTTTACCAACAGTTTCGTGCCAGGGGTGGCCGCCCCATACCCCTGATTTTGGCAGGAAAGAAGGGGTGGCTGATGGATGGCTTCGATCAGAAGATTGCCGCCTCACATTGGGCTGAAGATATTCACGTTCTAGGTTACGTCAGCGATGGGGAACTGGCCTGGCTCTATCAGCATTGTCTTGTCAATCTCTATCCCAGTCACTATGAAGGCTTCGGGTTGCCTGTTTTGGAGGGAATGCACTTCGGGACCCCGGTCGTCTGCTCCAACAGGACCTCGATGCCGGAGATCGTGGGAGCGGCTGGGGTCCTGCTGTCACCGGATGACCTCTCCAGCTGGGTCCAGGCCCTGGAGGCACTCGCGTCCGAGCCCCAGCGGCGACAGCAGCTCCATCAGGCTGCGGTCGCCCGCGCGGCTCGGTTCGACTGGAAGCAAAGTGCGGCGCAGATCCGCAGGCTCTACGAGGCCGCCAGCGGCTGAGCACCATTTCCCCGGGACCGCGCCCTGGTGGGGCCTAGGCCCCACCGCTCTCTCAAGCTGCCCTGGGCGGGGGGATTGGCCGGGGAACCCGTGATGGTGCATGATGGCATCGGTCGGCTTCAATGCCGCCCAGGACGCCTCCCGCATGGGCGCTCTGCGGATGTAGCTCAGTGGTAGAGCATCTCCTTGCCAAGGAGAGGGTCGAGAGTTCGAATCTCTTCATCCGCTTCAGAAAACCCCCGGCCTACCGGTCAGTCCGCTGGTTTAGCGTCCCCGGGCTTTGAGTACGGTTTTGATTGTCTTCAGCAGGATCAGCAGGTCCAAGGCGTTCCCCCAGTGGCGCAGGTAATAAAGGTCGTAGCTGAGCTTGAGTTCGGCTTCTTCAACGCTGGCCGCATAGGGAGCAGACACCTGGGCCCAGCCGCTCAGGCCCGGCGGCATCCAGTGGCGTTTGCGGTAATGGGGAATGCGGGACTCGAGGTCATGCTCCAACTCGGGACGCTCCGGGCGCGGCCCGATCAGGCTCATGTCCCCGCGCAGCACATTCCACAGCTGCGGAAGCTCATCAAGCCTCATCCGGCGCAGGAAAGCCCCCGTCCGGGTGATGCGGGCATCACCGCGCACGGTCCAGGTGGCAGGGGCGTCGGGGGCGGCCTCGCACATCGTGCGCAGCTTGTAGAGCTGGAAGCATCGGCCCATGAGCCCGCTGCGCTGCTGCACGTAGAAGACCGGCCCCCGGTCCTCGAGCCAGATCAGCAGCCCGGCCAGCAGCAACAGCGGCAGGGTGGCCAGCAGCAGCAGCAGGGCCAGGGCCACATCGGCACTGCGCTTCAGCTGGCGCTGTACGCCTAAGGGATTCGACCAGGGCAGATCTTCCAGCCCGAGGGCTTGTTCCGGCAGGTGGGCAGGCAACAGCCTCTGCTGTTCCCTCTCGGCGTGCTCCAGCAGACTGAGGCCGTGCCGCTTGCGGGCTCTGGACAGTCGCCACAGAAGCAGCCGTACGGCCAGGGCCCAGAGGCTGAGGCCGCTGAGCAGCATTAGCTGGACCCGTCGGTGGCCCAGCGTGAATGTCTCCGGTAAATTCAGAAGCCAGTAGACCAGCACCACCACCAAGGCAGTGGCCAGGTTGGTGACCAGCAGGCGCACCACAAGCTGAGGCAGGTCCAGTCGGGGCCAGCGCAGCAAGGTGTAGCTGCCGAACAACCAACTGAAGGCGATGTAGACCAGCGCGTAGGACACTAGCCAGGCAGGCTGCCCCTGAAGGCCTGTGCCGGCGAAGCGATCTAGCAGGGCCGCCATACCCAGGACGCCCAGCAGATCGCAAGCGGCACAAAGGAGGAGAATCTGGCGGGGTCTCAACCTGAACACACCCTTGCCTAACAAACCAGGGACGTCGAAACTAACCTGGGAAAGCAACCCTCAGACACAACTGACGGCTCAAATCCGCCTAGGGGTAGGGGCAGATTCTTCAGGCCCCAGTGGACCAGCGCCAAGTCCGCGGGGGCGCCATTGACGCAATCGGCGCCGATCAGGAAAGACCGGGCCAGCCCGTCGGGTCTGGGCTGCTCCACTTAGCGGATCCCGCCAAGATGATGCCGCGCCGGTTCATGGTTGCGAAGGAATCGCCGCCATCAAGCTGCCCATCTCCAGGGCCTGGAGGCCGTAGCTCCAGCCGAGGTTGCTCTTGATGCCTGCTCGCTCCAAAGCCTGCTGAAGGGTGTCGGTGGTGAGGACGCCGAAAATCACAGGGATACCGGTGTCCCGGGCCACGGCGGCGACCCCCTTGCTGACCTCCGCCACCACCACATCGAAATGGGGCGTGTCACCGCGGATCACGGCCCCCAAAGTGATGACCACCTGATAGCGACCGCTAGCTGCCAGCCGCTGGGCCACCAGGGGAATTTCGAAGCTGCCGGGCACCCAGGCCACATCCAGCTGGCTGCTGCTGGCGGCCACGTCAATGCCATGGCGGCTGAGGCAATCAAGGCAGCCGCTGAGCAGCTTGCCCGTGACCAGATCATTGAAACGGGCGACCACCACGGCGATGCGCAGCTGGCCGACGTCGGTGAAGCGACCTTCGAAAACGGTCAATGGCTCAAACCACGAAGTAACTCATGCCCCAGTTGAGCAGCACGAGGGCGACCCAGGCAGCACCACCGATCAAGATGAGGCGGTTGGAGCGGCCGCTGTCCTGGCTGCTGGCGTAGAGCACGGGAACTGCAACGATCAGGACGAAAGACATCACCACCAAGGCCAGAACGGTGAGTGTGTTGAGGATCTGCATGGCGGAGGGTGCGCGCTGGCCTGATCAGGCGTTG
>JBBASD010000007.1:0-2725 GCA_040399485.1 Cyanobium sp.
AACTCCAGTCCAGAGATGAAATGGCAGCGTTGATTGCAGCTGAGCAGGAGACCCCGTTGCAGGCGATCAATCACGGTTAGTTCCCGCCAGCGGCCCGAAGAGTCTCTGGCCCGCAAACGATCCCCGATCGTCAGCGATTGCCAGCCCTCGTTGCGGATCGGCAGCAGTTTCGCTTGAACCACTTCCGGTTGGCGAGCGGGCTGAACATCAGCAGCTTCGATTGGCACAGCCAGGATCCTGGCGCTCTGCATCAACCTTCCGTAGCGGTTGCGCTCGGGCCTGGCGTCCACCACACCTGGTTGGGAAGGCAGGGCGCCTGTGCGGATTTTGGGTCCGGCCAAATCCATGGCGATGCGAACGTCCCTTCCGGCGGCTGCGGCGGCGGATCGCACGTGGGCCACCAGCTCTTGCCACACTTCGGGTCCGTCGTGGCCGCAGTTGATGCGGGCGATGTCCATGCCCGCCTCGACCAGTTCAACGATCAGATCCGCCTGCTCAGTGGCGAGGGCAGGCAGGGTGACCATGATCGCCGCTGGCCTCGTTCCGGCTTCCTCCCCAAGCTGCCCCCCGAACAGTTGCTTGCCGTGGGCCTGAAGGAGAGCCTGGCTCCTAAGGCTGGATGGTGCCGCTGAAGAACTCGGCGGTTCCGCTGGCAGGCCTTCGAGCTTTTGGAGCACCCCGATCACCTTTGAGAGGCTGGCATGCAGATGGCCATCACATCCCCCCAGAGAACAAAGGCCGGCTTCGCGCATCGCCATCTGCAGCCCGGGATGGTTGTTGCGGTGGAAGGCGATGAAGTGCAGCAGATTGATGGCACTGGCCTGGAAGCGCGGAGCGATTGCCGCGAGCGTGGCCTGCTCTTCAATCTCGATGCGATCGAAGGCATCACGCAATTTTTTTAGCTCGTCCAAAAGACATTGATTGCGCCACGCAGGATCCATGGCTGGGGCAACTACTGGCAAGGTCGGGACTCCATCAGATCAAAGGACTGATTTGCTCGCTCAGAACTGTGCCCGCACCGTGAAGGCGTAATCCCCACCGGCTTCCAGTTGGTAGTCGGCCTGCAGCAGGTAGCGCAACAGGGCGTCCTGGATCAGGGCCCGACCCAGGGACGGCTCCACGCTGAGATCGCCCCGATCAAAGGCCCAACGGAAGGTCCACTGGAAGCCACCGGCACTCACCTCCCCCTCCAGCATGCAGGGGCTGAAGCTCTGGCGCAGGACCCGCAGTTGGGCGGTGGTACTGGGCAGGCGGCTCACGACAGGGGCTTCACGGCTGAGAGGACTTGGGGGCCAGGCGACTTTGTTGGGGCACAGGAACGGGGGAGCGAGGGGGCCCCAGGGCGAGAGGGGGTTTGGCGTGAGGAGATTTTGCAGCAAGGGTTTCAGCTTGGCGACTGGGCGCCCTGAAAACTGTTCAATTGGTTGGCTGCTTTTTCATAGCCCAGCCGCTGGATCAGGGGGATGCCGGCGCAAACCTGGTCCAGCACCCTTTGCACCACGGGATTTTCTTCGCTGCTGAAGCGCCCCAGCACATGGCCGATAGTGCGCTCGCGCCGCTCCTGGGGCTGGCCCGCCGGCGGGCCAATGCCGATGCGCAGCCGGGCGAACTGCTCGCTGCCCAGGTGCTGGATGATGCTCTTGAGGCCGTTGTGGCCGCCGGCACCACCAGCCGTTCGCAGCCGTAGGCGACCCAAAGGCAGATCCATGTCGTCCACCAGAACCAGCAGCGCCGCAGCATCAAGCCGGTACCAATCGAGAGTGGAGCGCACACTGCGACCGCTCTCGTTCATGTAAGTCTGGGGCATCAGCAGGCGCAGCCGGCCGGCGCCGCTGCCGATTTCTGCGCTCAGGCCCTGCAATTTGGCCTGAGACTTGAGAGCAGCACCGGCCGCGCGGGCCATTTGCTCTACGGCCATGAAGCCGATGTTGTGGCGGGTCAGGACATAGCGCTCGCCTGGGTTGCCCAGCCCTACCAGCAATTGCAAATCCACGGGCTGGCGGGAGAGATGGGGCTGGTCGCCGCGCTGGGTTTCAGTCAGCCTCGGCGCTGACGCCCAGGGGTGGGGCGGCAACGGCCGTGGCGGTTAGGGCTGTATCGGGGCTGGGGGCCAAAACCGAGGGCGGCGGTTCGGCCACGGCGGCGGCGCTGGTCGTCGCCTCGGTGTCGATGGCCTGGCGGAATTCCTTTTCGAATTCCTGGGAGGCCGATTGGAACCCCTTGAGGGTTTTACCCAGGGTCTTGCCCATCTCCGGCAGGCGCTTGGGGCCGAACACCAAAAGTGCGATGGCGGCGATAACCGCCATCTCGGGCAGTCCGATGCCGAAGATGTTCATGGATCCTGGGAGGTTGGGATGGACTCAGAGGACGCTGTTCCAGTTGACATTGATGCCTTCCAGCAGCAGCGACTTGTTGTATAGCTGCAGGATCACCAGCAGGAACACCAAGAAAAGGAGCATGGCAATGCCCATCACCGGTGTGGTGCCCCAGCCCGGGACCACCTTGCCGTACTCGGAATTCAGGGGACGGAGGAAGTCTCCCAAGCGGGTGCGTTGAGCCATGGCAGAGCAGAACTCTCAGGGTCGAGATCGTGCTGGGTACTGTAAGGGCCATCCCTCCCGACCCGGGCCGCCCGTCGAGAGTTTTGATGCAACACCCCCCGGCCCTGGCCCCTTTTCCCCTCCCCCCATTACCACGATGGAACCCACCAGCACGTCCCCCGCCC
>JBBASD010000007.1:2735-5756 GCA_040399485.1 Cyanobium sp.
TCCGATCTTGAGCCATGACAGAACTGAACTCTCAGAGCGGAGATCGTGCTGGGTACTGTAAGGGCCACAGCTCCCGGCCTGGGCCGCCCCGTCGAGAGTTTTGATGCAACCCAGCCCGGCCCTGGCCCCTTTTCCCCTCCCCCCCCAGTACCACGATGGAACCCACCAGCACGTCCCCCGCCCTCTCCGTCGCCCTCGCAGTGCTGGCGGTTTTGCTTGCCCTGACTGGTTTCGGCATCTACACCGCCTTCGGGCCCCCTTCCAAGCGGCTCACCGATCCGTTTGACGACCACGAGGATTGAGCTTCAGCCGCCAAAACCCCAGTTGCCACGGCGCCAGCGCCGTCATCTCCGGCCCATTGGCCCGAACTCCGGGCTGATCCGCATCGGCCCCGTTGTCACCCGTCCCGTCGCGGTCAAGATCCCGCTCCAGCCCATCGCAGCGGGCCAGCACCTGCCAGTGGGGCCCCAGGGCCAATTGGCGCCGGCAGGGCCCGTTGTTTTGTACGGCCAATAGCGCTTCGCCTGGCCTTGCCGCTGGCCGCAGGGCCACCAGGTGTAGATCGGGCGCCAGGGGCGGCAGGCCAGGCCAGCCCTGATCACCGCCAGCCCCGGGCTGCAGGGGGCGGCACCAGAGCGGTTCGCGCAGGCGCACGGCCTGGGCGGGTACGGCGGCGTTGCGCCAGCCCCCGGGGCAGGGCATCAGGGCCAGGCGCTGGCGCTGCAGGCCATTGTCGGCGCCTGGATCGGGCCAGGTGGGGCCCCGCAGCAGCGAAACCCCCAGCCGTTCTGTCTGGCCCGACACCCCCTGGGGACCATCGAGCAACAGCGCCACGTCGCCCAGGCCGCCCGGGCTCACCGAGGCAATCCAACTGATGGCAGGCACCTCCCAGCGGGCCTGTTCCCGAGGGTTGCGGGCGATGGCCGGGCGCTCGATCACGCCGCCGGAGGTGTCCGCTGCCCAACGGCAGGCCGGCTGGGCCAGGGGCAGCTCCAGGCGCAGCAACTCATGGCGCTGCTGCCAGCGCACCTGCAGCACCAGTTCGAGCCAGGGGCAGCCCGCCAGCAACCGCCCCTCAAGCCGCACAGGACTATGGCCGCAGCGGCCCCGCCAGACAAAACTGGCGCACAGCGGTCCCCGTTCGCGCCACTGCGGAGCGCCGCTCCAGCTCCAGGGCAGGGGGTGGTCCCGGTAGTCGGCCGCAATGTCCCAGGCATCCCAGAACTCGCCTTGATCGCGCCAGCGGCGCCACTCCAGGGGGCCCGCCAGCAGCTCCCGGCCCTCGCGATCCCAGAGGCGCTCCACCCCAGCGGGGCCGATGCTGGCGCCCACCAGACCATTGTCGAGTCGCCAACGGGGGCCGCCGCTGGCGTCGCTTTCCTGCAGCACCTGCACCGGATTCTGAACCGGCCTCGCGGGCCCCGCCTGGCCGGGGCGCCCGCGCTGCAGCCACAGGCGCTCGATGCCGGCGAGGGGGGGAAGCTGCACCCACTGGCCGCCACCCGGGGCGTCCTGGCTGGCCAACGGGGCTTGCTGATTCCAAGGGGTCCAGGGGCCCGCAGGTAGGCGCAAGGTGCGGGGTGCGGCGCTGAGGGGTTGCAACTGCACCACCGCCCAGGCCTGGCCGCCCGGAACCGGCCCTGGGGGGGAACCGAGGGCAGCGGCCAGGGCCAGGTCCCGCTGGCAGCGGGCGTGGCGGCGGGCGGCGCGCCACTGGGATTCGGCCTGGTCGTACACCTCGGGGATGGCCGTGCCCGGCAGGATGTCGTGGAACTGTTGGAACAACAGCGGGCGCCAATCGACGGCTTCCGGGGCCAGCCCCCCCGGGGCCAGCACCTGGGCCAGTTCCGCCTCCCGCAGCAGGCGCTCCAGGCTGCGGTTGTGGCGTTTCTGGTCAGGACGGCTGGTGGCGCAGCCCCGGTGCAATTCCAGGAACAGCTCGTCCCGCCACACCGGCAAACGGGGCGCCAGCGGTTCGAGGCCGGCCAGGTAGCGGCGCAGAGTGCCCGGCTGCTGGCGGGCGGCGGCGCCCTGCTGGCGCCATAGCTCCAGTTGCTCCAGCATCTCGGCGCTGGGACCACCGCCGTGGTCCCCCACCCCCGGCAACCAGAGGGCGTCGGCCACGCCGCTGCAGCGCTGCCATTCGAGCCGATAACGCTCGATGGCCACCGGATCGCCATCGGTGCCGATCGGGGCCGTCATCATGGCCAACACCTCGGCACCACAGCGGCTGCGCCAGCGAAACAGGCGGTGAGGAAAGGGGGTGGTGGCGTTCCAGGCCAGCTTGTGAGTGCAAAACCAGCGCACCCCCGTCGCCCGGGCCACGGCGGGCAGGCCGGCGCCAAAACCAAAGCTGTCGGGCAGCCAGGCCAGGCAGTGCTCCCATTGGGGGAAACGGGATTGGCTGTAGTGCTGGCCCTCCTGAAACTGACGCAACAGGGAGGCGGTGGCGATCAGAACGGCATCGGTTTCGACCCAGGGACCATTGAGGGGCTCGAAGCGGCCGCTGGCCATGGCGGCTTGGAGGCGCTCAAAGAGGGCGGGACGGTGCTGCTCCAGCCAGGCGTAGAGGGCCGGGGTGGAATGGCCAAAGTGCAGCTCCTCAAAGCGCTGCATCAAGGCCAGCACCGAGTCAAAGGTGCGCTCAGCGGCGCGCCAGGTGTCGGCCACTGGCCAGAGCCAAGCCAGATCGAGGTGGGCGTGGCCCAGCCAATGCACGGCACCCGGCCCGGCTTCGGGGCCATGGCCCTGCTGGCGCCGCAGGTCCTCCAACTGGGCCACCACCGGCTGGAGCAGCCCCTGGGGATCCTGGGGATCGAGGGGTTCGAGGTCCAGGTGGCTGTGGATCAGGGCCCCGTCGTCATGGAGCGGGCTGACTAAATCCAACTCCAGCTCCAGGGCCTGGCCCTGCCACCAGCGCTCCGGCAGGGGCCAGCGGCAGGCGGTGTCGAATAAATCGCCCCGATGCACCGTTGCGCCATCGACCCGCAAGGTCACGTCCTCGGCCCACCAGCGCAGGGC
>JBBASD010000007.1:5856-34098 GCA_040399485.1 Cyanobium sp.
GGTTGCAGGTCGAGTCGGGTCTCCAAGGGCGAGGCGGGCGGATCGGGAAACGTGACTGAAACGTTTCAATCCTGGCGGCAAGCCCCCCGCATTTCCCCCCATCCCGTTGGATGGCCCACCTAGGCCCATAGGATGGCTCCGCTCCGCAAAGGTCGATTCCGACCCTTGCACCGCTGTCAATCCTGGTCTCCCGCCGGACTGCCCATGCTTGCCCTCAAGATCTCGGTTTACTCGGTCGTTTTCTTTTTCATCGGGATCTTCGTCTTCGGGTTCCTCGCCAGCGACCCGAGCCGCACCCCGAGCCGCAAAGATCTGGAGGAGTGATGGCGATGGTCCGCTGACGGATCACATGGCAGGATCACCCCCTCTCCGCCACCCCCGGGCTGCCTGTGGTGCCCCTGAGTCGGTTCACCACGGGCTCTCCTGACGAACCCACTGCCGCTGGACTCTCCCAGGGCAGGTCTTTTGCCCTCAGCTTTGGTTTGGGTCTTATCGCCTTGGTCGGCTCTGGCCTGCCTCTACAGGCGGCCTCCCAGCCCGCCACGGAGACAGTCGCCACAGAGATTGCCAGCACAGGGATTGCCAGTACACAGATTGCCAGCGCAGAGATTGCCAGCGCAGAGATCGTCGCGACTGGGAGTGCTGTCACTGAACAGTTGGTGCCTGAACAGGAGGCGATTGGCAGCATTGGCACAATTACCACCGTCAGTGATGGCCCGGCCAACCAAACGCCCGCCCCGCAGTCGCTTACTCCTGAACCAGCCGCGCTGACGGCGGGCGGGTCTGAAACACCTGTAGACTTGGAAATCGCCCAGGCCCCGGCCCCCCAGCCCGAGCCCGCAGGCACCCCGGCGAGTGGACCCCCGGCTGCGGGGCCTTCGGCTGCTGGGCCCCCGGCCGCCGCCGGGTCCCAGGCTCCCCCGTCCCCGGTGCCGATGCGACCGGCCCCCACCCCGGCCCCCGGCCCGAACACGCCTGCGGCAGCGGCGGTGCCTCCCCCCCTGGAGCTGGAGCTGAGCGCCGATCGCCAGGAATTCGACAATCAATTGCAGCGCTTTGTCAGCACCGGCTCGGTGCGGGCCCTGATCGGCGGGGGGCGGTTGCTGGCCGACCGTGTCGAGTTCGACCCCAACTCCCGCACCCTTTATGCCTTTGGCAGTGTGCGTTTTCAGCGGGGTCAGCAGTATCTGCAGGCCAGCCGGCTGCGCTTCAGCCTGGATGAGGGCGTCGGCGAGATGGACGACGTCTATGGGGTGCTGGACCTCGACTCCAGCTCCAGCGACCTGACCCTTGATCCCCCCGCCGGGGTGCCAGCGCCTGGCCAGGGCCCGCCAGCTCCAGCCGGGGAGTCAACGGCCAAGCCAGCGAATGCCAACGGGGCCGTGGTGCCCCTGGCCCCCCTGACGCCGCCGGAGCCGATCACCTGTCCTCCCTCCATCCCAGCGCCGCCCCAATGGCATCCCCATCCCTGGGCGGTCACCACCTGGGCCGGTCAGATGTTCGCCGCCAATTTCGGCGACACTTTTTTGTTCAAGGGCAATTTCCGGCCCGAATATCTGGCCGGCGTCAATCTGCAGCGGCGGATTGTTGATGCCGGCCCCTTTGCCCTGGAAATCGACAGCAACCTGTTGGGCCACCGCGCAGCGGCCCAGGCCGGTGGTGAGTTCAACCAGTCGGTGCCCTTCGCCCAAACACCGGCCCAGACCTTTGGCGAGGCGACCATCGGGATAGGGGTGCGCTTCTGGGTGTTGCCCAGGCTGAGCCTTTACTTTGTCGAAGGGGTCAGCCTGCTGAGCGAGCCTAGTAATTACGAGCGCACGTTCCGCCAGAACTACTCCACCTTTCTCAACTATCTGGCCTTCGAAGTGGAGGGCCTGGTCACCCCCCAGTGGTCGGTGGTGGGCCGCATTCACCACCGCTCCGGGGCCTACGGCACCTACAACGGCGTCAGTGAGGGCAGCAATGCCTATCTGCTGGGCCTGCGCTATCGCTTCGGCGATTCCGCCGCGCCGCGCCAGCCCCTGGCCCTGGTGCCGGCCCAGGGGTGTTCCCTGGCGCCACCGCCAGAAAGCGTGCCTCTCGAAGACCTGGCCAGCCAGCTGGAGCGGGTCACCATGGGGGTTGAAACAGCGCCGACGCCGAACCGGCCCCGGACCCCGCCGCCATCGGCGGACCTCTCCCCTGGTTCCGTGCCGACCGCGGCATCTGGCACCGTTCAACCCCCGGCGGCGGCTGGCAGCAACGGCCGCGGCTGGCAGCCGCTGCGGCGCCAGGAACGGGCCCGGGATGCCGCCATCGCCCAGGTCGATCAACGGGTCAAAAATGTGACCTTCCAACAAAGCCTCTCGGCGGAGCGCCGTTATGGCTTCCCGGCCCAGCTCAACACGCCGGGGGCGGTCAACAATTTCGGGGCGGTCCGTCCGACCCAACTGGATGATCTGACCACCACCAACAACCGCAAATTGGTGCAGGGCACCATCAGCCGCTGGCGGCTGCAGGCCCGCCAACTGCGCTTCACCGCCAAGACCTTCAGCGGCGATCGGGTTGGCTTCACCAACGACCCCTTCACCCCGGCCCAGTCCTGGCTGGATTCGGAAAACGTCGTGGCGACCTTGATGCCCAACGGCGACACGGTGATCAAGGCCAAACGCAACTTGCTGCGGCTCGAAGATCGGCTCGGCATTCGCGTCACCAACCAAACACGCATCAAAAAGCAACAGGAGGTGGAAAATCGCTGGGTGCTTGGGGTGGATAAGGATGATCGCGATGGCTGGTTTGTGGGTTATCGCCAACCGATTAAGTTTGGCGAGAACAGGATGCTATCTGTCGAACCCCAATTCATGCTGCAGCGGGCGATCAATGGCAGTACCGACGCCTATCCCCTGCCGGGCGAGCCGGCGGGTGCTCCAACCCAGAACCAACCGAACAAAGCGGGCGATCTGTTCGGGTTACAGCTGAGATATAGCGGTGATCTGGCCGGTTTTGAATCCAATGCCCGCTTGGAGATGAGCACCTTCAATCCGGAAAACATGCCGGATGGCACCCGCAGTTGGGGCGATCTGTCCCGCGATGTTGCGTTGCCGCTGCTGGGGCCCAGCACCCTGCGGTTGTTTGGGGCCTATCGCTATAGGGTATGGAACGGCACTCTGGGAGAACAGGATGTGTATTCGGCCTATGGGTTGTCGTTCGAACGCACCGCCTTCCTGCCGAACTGGGGCAAGTTGGGCATCAATTATTTCTGGCGTTTCGGGGGTGCCAATGTCCAGGCCAGCCCCTATCAGAGTCCGGATCTCGAACAGCTCTGGCGCACAAACGCCATAACGTCGATCAACTTCGTCTATCCCCTCTGGACGGGTAAGCCAGCACCTTTAACCCCAACCCAGGGGCTGGCCAATACGGCGGTGCCGGTGGTTCCAGGGCTGCGGCTGAATATGAATGTGCTTGGCACCTTGGCTTATTACGGGGATGGCACCAATCAAAACACCCTGGGGTTTTCAGCCGGCCCCACCCTCACCCTGGGCCATTTCGTCAAGCCGTTCTTCGATTACACCGAACTCACCGTCACCGGCGGTGGCACCCTCAAGCAGGGCAACAGCCCCTTTGGTTTCGACCGGGCGGTGGACCTGGGCACGGTGGGAGTGGGATTGACCCAGCAGATTGCCGGGCCGTTGGTGTTCTCCGGTGGCGTCGGCTTAAACGTCGATGGCCGTTCGGGTAATTACGGCGAAGTCACCAATTCGTTTATCGAATTCCGCTGGCAACGGCGTTCCTATCAACTGGGTGTTTTTTATAGTCCTTATAACGGATTGGGCGGCATTCGCGTCAGGCTCAACGATTTCAACTTCAAGGGTCCGGGGCTACCCTTTGTGCCCTACGAACCGGCCGCGCCGGGTCTTGATCCGGTGCGGCAGGTGCTGGATCGGCCCTTCTGAAGGCAACTCATCAGCCCTTAAAGCCCACCAGATAGGGCAACCGGGCCGCCGTGGCGAGAAGCTCGGCGTCGTGGGCCACCAGTTGGGAGGTGCCGTCCCATTCGCCGCTGACCAACATGCGGTGGGCACCAGCGGCCAGGGTGAGGGGCCAAAGCTGGCCGGCCCTTTGCACCTGGCGGCCGGCCACATCGAGCTGCAGGGGCACAGAGGGATCGGCCTCGATGGCGGTTTGCAGGGCCAGCACATCGTCGTGGCTGGCGCTGAGGCAGGGCAGGCCCAGGGCGAGGCAGTTGCCAAAAAAGATCTCGGCGAAGCTTTCCCCGATCAGGGCCCGGATCCCCCAGCGCATCAGCGCCTGGGGGGCGTGTTCGCGGCTGGAGCCGCAGCCGAAATTGCGGTTCACCACCAGCAACGTGGCGCCCTGAAAGTTGTCGTGGTCGAAGGGATGCTGGCCGGGCCGCTCGCCGCGATCATCGGCGAAGGCACCGGCCGCCAGGCCGTCAAAGCTGACGCACTTAAGGAAGCGGGCAGGGATAATGCGATCGGTGTCGATGTCATCGCCCCGCAGGGTTACGGCCCGGCCGGTCCATTGGGCGATGGGGCCGCTGGGGAAGGGATGGTTCATCGGATCGTTGCGCTGGTTGGTTCAGTGCGCAGCAGGGGGCGCACATCGGTGACGCAGCCGCTGATGGCGGCGGCGGCCACCATCGCCGGGCTCATCAGCAGGGTGCGACCACTGGCCGAACCCTGGCGGCCCTTGAAGTTGCGGTTGGAGGAGCTGGCGCTGATCTGGCGGCCTTCAAGGCGGTCGGGATTCATGGCCAGACACATCGAGCAGCCCGGCTCGCGCCACTCAAAACCGGCGGCGCGGAAGACGCCATCGAGGCCCTCGGCGGCGGCGGCGGCGGCCACCTGCTCGCTGCCTGGCACCACAAACGCCTTGATGCCGGGTGCCACCTGACGACCCCGGGCGATTGCTGCGGCGGCCCGCAGGTCGCTGAGGCGACCGTTGGTGCAGCTGCCGATGAAGCAGACATCGACCGGCAGGCCGGCGATCGGCGAGCCGGGGGCCAGGTCCATGTAGCGGTAGGCCTCCTGGGCCAGGGGACGCTCATCCGGGTCCAGCTGCTCGGCGGTGGGCACGGTTTCGTCGACGCCGATGCCCTGGCCGGGGGTGATGCCCCAGGTGATCGTGGGGGCAATCGAGGGGGCGTCAAAGATCACCTCGTCATCAAAAACGGCGTCGGGGCCGCTGGCCAAGGAACTCCACCAGGCCAATGCCCGCTCCCAGGCCTCTGCTGATGGGGCGTGGGGGCGACCCTGGAGATAGGCGAAGGTGACGGCATCCGGGTTGACGTAGCCGCAGCGGGCGCCGCCCTCGATGGCCATGTTGCACAGGGTCATGCGCTCTTCCATCGACAGGCAGTCGATGGCGGGTCCGGCGAATTCGTAGGCGTAACCGACGCCGCCCTTGACCCCCAGCACGCGGATGATGTGCAGGATCAGGTCCTTGGCATAAACGCCGTCCTGGAGACGGCCGTTCACCCAGATGCGCCGCACCTTGAGCTTGTTCATCGCCAGGCTCTGGCTGGCCAATACATCGCGCACCTGGCTGGTGCCGATGCCAAAGGCGATGGCGCCAAAGGCGCCGTGGGTGGAGGTATGGGAATCACCGCAGGCGACGGTCATGCCCGGTTGGGTGAGGCCCAACTCGGGGGCGATGACATGGACAATGCCCTGGCGGCCGCTGCCGAGGCCATGCAGGCGGATGCCGTACTGGGCGCAGTTGGCCTCCAAGGTTGCCAGCATTTCTTCCGCCAACGGATCGGCAAACGGCCGCGCCTGGGAGGTGGTGGGCACGATGTGATCGACGGTGGCCACGGTGCGCTCCGGGTGCCGCACTGCCAACCCCAGGTCCCGCAGGGCCGTGAAAGCCTGAGGACTGGTGACCTCATGGATCAGGTGCAGGCCA
Organism: Cyanobium sp.; assembly: GCA_040399485.1. Lineage (GTDB taxonomy): Bacteria > Cyanobacteriota > Cyanobacteriia > PCC-6307 > Cyanobiaceae > Cyanobium. The sequence continues at coordinate 11,761 of JBBASD010000007.1, forward strand.
ATGAACAGCTGGGTGGCGCCCCCGGGCAGCTCGGCGACCCGATGCAGATCCCAGACCTTGTCGTAGAGGGTGCCGGCGCTCAAAGCCTTTCCAGCCAATAAGGATCCAGCCTAGGGGGTTGGAGGGTGGGGGCTTTTGGGGGGCTGCGGCCGAGCCAAGGGAATCTGGCTCAATACGTACTAGTCGAGCACGGAATCTTCCGGTTCCATCGCCAACACTCCGGATCCCCGCAGCTTCTCCCAGGGCCGCTGGCTTGGCGAAGACCCGCCGGTGGGGGAGGTGAGCTTTGCCACGGTCTTGCCATGGCGCGTGATCTCCACCACCTCGCCGCCATTTTCGACCTGGCGGATCAACTCCAGGCATTGGGCACGGAAGCGGGTCACTGAAACCTCCATTCAGCCATATTAATGGGCAGTTTTGCTTGCCAGCACCATCCCCAGCCTCGATGTACTGCCGATCATCCAGGCCACCAAGGACTTGAATGGGTGGCGCGGTACCCCAGCAGCCTGGGCAGCGTCTCGGGCAGATCGCGGATCTGCAGGGATTGCATGGCCTAGCTGATCCATGCCGATCGAGCACTATCTAGCCGGCGGCGGGGGATTATCTCTGGAGGAACGTCAAGCAATGCCCCTCAGACGCCCCTCCACCACACCATATATGGTGTGCCTATCAGTGCAAAATCATGCACTGCCCAGCAGAGCCATCCGCATCAGAGCGCCATTTCTTGCCCAATTAGGCTGGATCAAGCCCCAACGGCCCTGTTTCGCCCGCCATGGCCAGCCCCCGCGCGACGCAGCGCCAGCAAACTGCCGAACCCTGGCGAATCCTGCGCTGGCGCAGTCGCCACTGGGCCCACCGCGAACAACTTGCTGAGGGGGTGGCGCTGACCATGTTGCGCATCCCGGCCGGCAGCTTTGAGATGGGGGCGCCGGAGACGGAGGCTGAAAGCTCAGAGCGAGAGAGGCCCGTGCAGCGGGTGACGCTCGGGGATTTTCTGCTGGGACAAACCCCGATCACCCAAGCCCAGTGGCGGGCGGTGGCGCAATGGCAGCGACTGGAGCATGAGGATCGGGTGCTTTGGCCTGAGTCGCTAGATCCCGATCCAGTGGCGAAGTTGAGAGATCCTGAGCGCTTTCGGGGTGAACAGCGCCCGGTGGTGAATGTGAGTTGGCACGATGCGATGGCCTTTTGCCAACGATTGCGGCTACGCACCGGCAAGAATTACACCCTGCCCAGCGAAGCCCAGTGGGAATACGCCTGCCGGACGGGCACCACCACACCGTTCCATTGGGGTGCCACAATCAGCACGAAACTGGCGAATTATGGTGGCAGAGAAGTGTATGGGGATGGCGACAAGGGAGAGTATCGGCGGCAAACGGCAGATATTGCCAGTTTTCCCGCTAATCCCTGGGGTTTGCATGATATGCACGGCAATGTATGGGAATGGTGTGCGGATCATTGGCATGATAATCATAAAGGTGTACCAGAGGATGGACGTGCCTGGATTGACGAAGAAGCCAAAGATGAACCACTGAAAACCAGGCTGCTGCGCGGCGGGTCGTGGGTCAGCCTCCCCTGGGGCTGCCGCTCGGCCTACCGCTTCGGCAACCTCCCGGGCGTCCGCAGCGACGGCGTCGGTTTCCGCGTCTGTTGCCTCCCCCAGGACTAATTCTTTACCCTTTAACTCTTTAATTCTTTACACTTGGCTGTTTGGTTTCCGGTTTGGTTTTGATATAGTTGGGCGCCAGGCGATATTATCAGCGCCCTAGTAATAACTGGCGCCGCAGGCGCCTTTAATTTTTTTGCCAACCCTTTCGCCCGCAAACTCATCTAAGCCGCTGGTCTAAAGGCACGAACACCTTGGGGTCACACACCAGATGTTTACCACCGTTGGCCTGCAGGGGCGTCAGCGGACAACAAAATGATATTAATCAACCATAGTACCATAACCAGGTACCATTTAGACATAATGTCTAAACGATTCCCCAGGAGGCAAAGCAATGAAACCAGGCAAAAGTGATCCTAGAATTCGTGTCAAGATCTCCGGACTGCAATTAACGGAGCTACAGGAGCATACCGGCGCTATGTGCGAAGCATTTGGGCTTGATCGAAAAATTGAGCGCTATAAAGGCACTCGGCCAATCACTCTGTACCACTGGGACCTGGAATGTCTTCTTGATATTTTAAACTGGGTATTAAATGACAGAAAACAGTACCCGGAACAAGAAACCCCAGAATATATTGCGTTGCATGAACTTCATGTCCGCTTACAAGATCTCTACAAGCAAACATTTCCCAGCTAAGCCCCATGGATCCTACCCAGCCAGCTTTATTCATGTGGTGCTTGAGGCTGGCTGACATCCAGCGCCGGCTAGTGGCGGGATGGGCCTCAATTGCTGGCGCACAGGTGGTCGATTCAGAGTTCCTGGCCGCCAACGCACGTTCAGCAGTGGCCGTCCCTGCCCAAACCCTGCACCCAAGGCCCCATCCAACTCACCCAGCCCCTGCCGCCCTCCCAGCAGCCCCATCCGCAAAGCCCCCACTCAGCCGCAACGAGCTGGCAAATCCCAGCAATGCCGCCGCCAGCCAGATCCAGCCGTGCGGGCTGAAGCTCATCACGCCACCCAGAAAGGCGTTGACGTTGCAACCCGAGGCCAGCAGACCGCCGTAGCCCATCAGCAGCCCGCCGCCGCCGCTGCGGGCCAGGGCCGCCAGGGATTGGGGCGCCTCGCCCGCCAGCCGGAAGCGGCCCTGGCCGATGGCCGTGGCCACGGCGCCATAAACAAGCCCTAGGTCGACCAGCACGGCATGGTTGAACAACCAGGCGCCGGGACCCTGCAGCAGGGCCTGACCCTTGGCGCTCGACCAGAAGCTGCTCGTCTGCGGATCCCAGCCCAGCCATTGGGCCAGGTGGGCCCCACTGAGGGCAAGGCCCCACAGCACCTTCCAGGGTTCTGCTGTCACCAGCAGCAGGCCGATCGCCAGCAGCGCCACGGCTGCGGCACCGCCGTAGGGCGCGTTGCTCTGGCTCGGTGTCCCTGCGCTCTGCCTTGCCCTCAGGCCTGGCCTCAGGCCGGCCCAGGGGGACTGGCCGGTCCAGCGGGTCAAAAGCAAGACGATCAGGGCGATGAACAGCAACTGCAACAGCAGGGCGCCGGCCAACCCGAAGCTGTCGAGGCCTACTGGTGATTGCAGGCGGGGCTGGGGCAAGCGGGCCAGCAGCGGGCCATGCAGCGTGCCGAGAAAGGCGCCGAGCACCAGGCCCGCCAAGGCGGCCAGCACGCCGGCGCCACCGCGGGAAGTCGCCGCCAGGCTGCCGCAGCCGCAGGCCCGGGCCCGCTCCATGCCGATGCCAAACAAAAACGCCCCGGCCAGGAACGGCAGCGTGATGGCGGTGTTCAGCAGCTTGGGCCGCAGGCCGGTGAGCGGCTCCAGGGCCAGCACCAGCGCCATGGCGACCACCAGCAGCGCCACCAGCAGCAACTGGGCGTAGGCCGGACCGGGATCACGCTCCACCAGCAGCCGCCGGTAGCCGGAGGCAAATCCAAAGCGGCTGCGCACCAACACGTGGCCAAGGCCGCAGCCCAGCCCCCAGACCAGGGCCGCCTGCGGTTGTTGGACCGCCAGCGCGACTCCCACTGCCAAGGCCAGGACCACGGGCAGGGCTTTGGTCAGGACCTTGGTCAGGGATGTGGCAGCGGGTCGAGTCAACGCTTCTTGGTCTTGGCGGCGGGGGTGGAGGCGTCGCTGCCGGTGTCACAGGCCATAACGGCCACCGGAGCGCTCAACAGCAACAGCAGGGCCGCAATGCCGCCCAAACGCAGGATTGGACCAATGGGTTGGCGTACGGATAGTCGTAATAATCGCCTTGCGAATTGGCTGGTAAAATGAGGGGTCATTGCGAAAAAGGTTGGCGATCAGAGGCTGCTCAGCTGGGCCGGACTGCCTTCGGGGCCCACCGCAATCGGCAGTTTGGAGGCACTGTATTCGGTCCAGGAGCCCTCGTAGATGCGCACCTTGGGGTACTTGAGCAGGTGCTTGAGGGTGAGGTATTGCAGGCTGGCCTCACGGCCGGTGCTGCAGGAGACGATCACGGTCTTGTCGGGGGTGATGCCGCGGCTCACCAACAACGTGCGGATCTCATCAAGGGATTTGAGTTTGTGGGCATTCTTTTTGGCCTCATCGGCGTTGTTCGCCTCCGTGAATGCTTGCCAGGGGATGTTCTTGGCCCCCGGGATGTGGCCGTTGCGGATGAAGGTTTGATCCGTGCCCTCGAACTGGGCCTTGGGCCGTGGATCGACAATCACCACATCTTTTTTGCCGATCAGCGGCTCCAGTTCGCCCAGGGAAATGTCCAGGCCCCGCACCGTGGTGGGCTTGAAGCTACCGGCGGCAAATGTGGGGAAGGCCTTGGTGGTGCTTTGCGAGGCCGCCTTGTAGCCGCTCAGGCCACCATCGACAATCGCCACCTTGCTGACGCCGTTCTTCTCCAGGATGTAGGAGACCAGGGCCGCCCCCAAAACGTCATTGCCGTCTGAATAGACCAGCACGGCGTCCCTATTGGAGATGCCGGCCCGGCTCAGCAGACTGGCGAGCTCGCTGGGACTCCAGATCTGGAACGGCAGCCGACCGTTAGGTCCCCGAAATGCCTGCTCCGAGAGATGCACCGCGCCGGGCACATGGCCACCGATGTAGGAGAGGGGCGGCACCGGCCGCACGTCCAGCACCTTCCAGCGCCCCGAAGCCGCAGCCGCTGCCGCCTCCTCGGGCGAAAACACCTGGAAGCTGGTGCCGCCGGGCGCCAGGCTGGTGACGCCATAACCCGCCGAAGCGGCTGGGGCGGCCAGGGCCTGGGTGATGGGCGAGCCGCCGAAAGCTAGGCAAGTGGCGGCGGCAACAGCGATCGTGCCGGCAAACAGCGGGCGACGGGCAGCACTGGAACGAAGCCAGAACATTGGGCGCAAAAACAACTGGTTAACCGATGTTTTCAGGGTCAGGAGAGCGGGGGCGTATTTACGATTACACCCGTTCAGTGCTTGATCGGTGCTGTTCCGGCCCACCACTGCAGAACTGTTAACGGTGGGTGGCTTTAGCCTGATGGCTCAATATCGCTGAGTGCTTGATGGCTGGAGACCGGCCCAATGTCTTGAGTTCCGCCGAGCTCAAGCGTCGCGGCATCGCTGCCATTGAGGAGGCTCTTCGGGCCAGCCAGGCGCCGGTCCCCGAGATCTCCTCCCTGGAATGGCTTTTGCAACAAGCACCATCGACCGCAGGGCGCACCAGGGCTGAGATCGATGCGGAGCTGTCGGAGTAGCGCAATTGGTGATCGCCTTCCTTGATGCCAAAGCCTTGATCTATGTCCTTGAAGGTGCTGAACCTTGGGCCGAGGCGGTGAAAAACGAACTGCGCAGGTTGGCGGCTGCCCAGGATGCTGAGGCAGGTTCCACCACTCTCCTGGGCCTGAGTCGCCTGAGCTGGCTTGAATGCCGGGTCGGGCCCCTGCAAAGCGGCGATCAGGCTGCTCTTCAGCGTTTCGATGCCTTTTCGCACGAACGGATCTCTGCTGGGTGGAACTCAGCGCCGCTGTGGTGGAGCAGGCCGCTTCCTGCTTCCAACTTCGCCCCGACGCCGTGATGATCACCGGAGAGTCCGCTTTCGCACGGGTGCCCGGGCTTCCATTGGCGCTGGCGACCTGAACGGGCTGCCTCCCAGTGCCCGCAACCTCAGGCCGGAGGCGAATTCCCAGTTCTGCTGATCCTACCTCAGCTATGACAGGTCAAAGTTGTAGCTGCTAATTCTCATTGAAATCCACAAACCAGAACTGAGCCGAAAAGAATCAATAACACTGACTCGTCACTTTAGGGTCTGAAGGGTTAGATCCTACGAACACCTCCGAGGCTGCGATGGTTTAGATTGTGGTGCTTCCAGGTAAGGCACCTACATTTACAAAGTTAAATTGTGGGAACATGATCTATCTTTGTTAGTTTGACTGTTGCCACAGAAATCATTTCAAGCTTCAAGGACTTGGATCCGCTTCTTAAGTTTTCTGCTCCAACCCAAAGCAGCGCCTACCCCTAAGAGGGGAAGCGGACCAGGCACAGCTGATGTATTGAAAGTAATCGGTGTCTGAGTAACGGTGACTGTTCCAGCAGAACTAAAAGATACACCGGTAACAAAAGCAGTTACGTTAGTTGGATCTAAGTTAGCAGCCAGATCGATACCTTGGATTCTGAAATTGCTTTGTGGCGAACTGAAGATGTAGGAGACACCTCCTGTTATAGAAGCATTTGATGCTCCATATATCAGGTCAAATGTATTAGATGTATTGATGCCTATGGGGGCACTAACTGAAGAGAATAGAGGACCACCGCTGACCGAATAATCGTAACCAATTGCGATCAAAGGATCAATAAAAAATAGACGGCCTGGTATGACTGGAAGATTATTGAATACAAAGGAATTATTAACGACCTCTGGTAGCAATGGATTGCCTGGGGTGAAACCAGGCCCAGGGTCTATGATTTCACAATCATAACCAATTTCACAATCATAGCCAATCGTAAATGCGCTGCTGGGAAGTGGGGCAAGCACTAAACCTGTAATTAAGGCTGAAGACGAAGCCAAAACCACGGTAATTCGGGCAAAGCAATGCATTTTGAAAAAGCTTTGGACTAATTTTTACATGCAAATCAGTTTAAACTTGTATCGCCAGATACAATCCATTTCGCAGTACATATTTCTTGACTTGGTGCAGTTGCCCCAGTTCGTGGGTTTTGGAGAGTGCTTCCATGGAAATCATTTTATTCTTGGATGGTGTGCCGGCGTGGGCATGCAGGGGGCACAGGGGCGGGGCAAGGTCGATCAGGAGGTTCCATGAACCAGTTGGGCCATCTCCAATAGCCCCTCAGGTGAACACTCCTGCGGCCCGCAGCTACCCCATCCGCAACGGGTATCCCTCCCAACCACCCTCCAGTGACTGATCTGGCCAGCGTGAGTAGGGGCTTGGTAAAATCGCGTATTGCTCCAGATACCAGCGCAGATCGCCCGCTTCGATCGGTCCAGTGGCCGCGACCAACCCCCAGCTGTGGGCGCTGTGCACGCTCGGCTTGCCCGGCGTGGCGGCTTCGTAGATCAGCCGGGCCCGGGCCGTGGCGTGGTGCAGGCCATCGCGCTCCTGCGCCTTGAGGTCGGAGAGTTCAAGCACGAGCTCCTCCAGCGGCTCGGCCTGCGGCTGCGGCAAGGCGGGCACGTCGGCGGGATAACGCTTGCCCAGGGCCACGAGGATTGGATCGATCGCCGCCTCAATGCCGCCGGCATCACTGCTGAGCGGGATGTAAACCGGCTCCTCGCCAAAGAATTCCTCCAGCACCCCGAGCCTGGTGCCATTGAGCGCCAGCGCGAAGACAGGGAACTGGTCCTTGCCGCGCTGCTCGCGAAGCTTGAGCGCGTGGCGCAGCTCCTTACCCACCCACTTCGACTGCAACGCAGCCGGGCTCACCACCACGGCAAAGGCCGTCGCGGCTTCGATCGCCTGCTCAATCTCAGGCCAAAGCGGATCGCCACCGCGCAACTGGCGCGAATCGATCCAGCCTTCTTGGCCGTGGTCGGCCAGCGCGGCGCGGAGATCGCCCACGAACGGGTCGTCCGTTGAGCTGTGGGAGAGGAAAAGCTTGGTCATTCAGTCAGGCAATGGAGTCAGATGTTGCATTGGGGCCATGGATCAAAGATCAGGATTCTGGCATTGGATTCAGGCCGTCACCCTAACTTGGCCAAACGTCAAAAGCCATCTCAAGGCTCACCCCCCAAGCCACCAGCTGAATGCTGCTTCCGCTTGCCTACTCCAACTGCTCAACCTCATAGGGGTAACATTCACCTCGCTTGTAGTAGTTTCGCCCTGGTTCGGACTTTGTATCGACCTCCTGAAGTTCCAGTTCCTGCGGGTGGGGCTTGAGTCCCTGCACTAGAGCGAATGTTTCTTGATTGAAACCCAATGCTGCCTTGTTTTCTTCTGATAAGCTGGCCATTACTTCTGAATCAAAGAGAAAGTCTTCATCCCAGAAGTAGTCCCTGACGAAATCAAAGTCCACATGGCCTAGCAACACACTGCCAAAGTCAAGCGGCTGGCCGCAGGCAGAGACCCGATCATTGTGATGGCTTATCTGTACTTCCAGAATTTCGTGTAGCATAAGAAAATGATAATCAGTGGGCATATACAACTTGGCCGATCGATGGGCCGTCAGCAATTTCTGCAGTTCGCCCAGAAGTTGGCTGGGATCAAAAAGTTCCCAGATGCGAGTTCCAGCCAGGCAGGCCCCATCTGTTTCGGCGACCGTTGCCATCAGCTGATCACCTAGCTGATCGCCCAGCTGGTCGATGCAAATGCTCAGCGTACTGTCCAGGATCGCAGCGAAGGCTTCGTCGGGTTGTAATGGCCAGCTCAACATCGGAGGCCCATGGCAGTGGCGGCGCCTGCAGGGTTGCCTGGGGCGATCTCAGAGATAGAGTTTATAACAGTGCTTAATCCGCTCCACCTGCCGACTGAGAGTGAGTGCGTCCATCATCCTTAACAAAGTAGTGGGGTCAAGGCGGCGGACCCCATCGAAAATCTTCAAGTAGTCTTAGAGCAACGCGGCAAAGGCTACGCCGCATTGCCCTAATTGAATCCAAACCTTTGCATGGCTCCAGAGCGCCCTTGCTGATAGTGAATGGCAACCTTTCAGTCAATTCAGTGAAGATACAATAATTTAGCAACCGATCTACTATTTGAATGGTTAGAATCAAATTTGTATCAATCATCACCAATTGTAATGACGCTCTTAATCAAGCAGCACAAAGCTTCAATCCAAGCCTTGGCCTGTGTCATGCTTTTTGGCATAGCTTGTAGTTACCAGCCAAGTGTCAAAGCATCTTGTGCTTTCAGGCCTGATGACCCCAGCTTCGAACAACAACGTTCCAGAAGTGTATCCAGGCCTTGGGCTTTAGAGGGGGCTGGAGGAATCGATATTGGCAAAGGTTTAAGTCAATCTGGTCCAAATAATGCTTTTGTGCGAAATTCTCAAGGATGGAACGCCATTCGCCAACGCGTGGTATTACAGGCCGGTAGTCGCTATACGATCAATGCTTACGTAAGAACTTCTTCTAATGTCCGAGATGGATATTTCGGGTTTCGCAATGCCAACCAAAAACCAGTGGCCGAAATCAAATACGGTCCATTGCTGCAATATAGCCCTCTTAAAGTATCCTTTGTGCCTACTGTAACCGGAGAGTATTTCATATTTGCCGGTATTTGGGCTGTTAATGGTGACTCATGGGCTCAATTTGATAATTTTAGATTAGATTTTCCTTGCAATGATACCTAGCCTTTAATTCTCGCTCCATATGATTTCGCAGCTGACGACCGGCACCGAAAGCTGCTGCTGCCACAAAGATTGGCAGGGGGGCTGATTGTGATTTTTACAATCATGTGCGCGTGTAGATATCGACGCCCTGGTGCCGCTGGCTTAGCCAGCGGCAGGCCCCCCATGCTTAATTCCGCACAAAAACGGAAGAAAAAGAAAAAAAGCGCTAGGTTGCATTTAGTTGGCTTTAACGGTTGCCTCAGCAGTTTTTGTCGCTGAAATGCCCTAAGCCGATTTTTGGTATCCCAAAACACACTTTTTTTGGAGCGATGAGCATGTCCCGCGACAGTCTTAACCTTCCAATTCTTTCAAGCAACGGCTCGATGCTGGGTGACCATGCCATTGGCCTAGTTGCCCCTGCCCGCCCAGTCGCTCCCTCCCAGCCCCTCGGACTTGGCATTTTGGCAGCCTTTGCCCGCAGCAGCGAACTGCGTCGGCGGATTAAGTTTGCCTCTCAAGCCCAGTCCCCTCGCCTTGGCTAAGGATCTTTGCCAGAGGGCCAACCCCATGGCTTTATTATTAATCTTATGACAACCACTTAGGGTTACTATAAATCTACTTTTGTTGTTGCCCAGGCTGTCGCGGCATGATCGAGTTCGTTATTAGGTGGTTTGAAGCTGGCAGTCCGCAGGGAATGGAGGTCAGCTTGCATAGGTAAGCTGAACCTGAAATCATCATTATTGCGTTGCAAGCCAGCCCATGAACTGGAGCCCAGAAGCTGATCAGGTCCTCAAAGAGGTCCCTTTCTTCGTACGACCGATCGTACGCCGTCGGATTGAGTCCATGGCGGCTGAGGCCGGCCTCGCCAAGGTGGATCTGGCCTTCTATGAACAGGCCCGGGAGCGTTTTGGCCAGAAATGAGCAGGTGATGAGGTAAAAGGGGGATAACACAACCCCCTATCGATGTCTCAGTCGAAACGAGAACAGGTGGTCAGCCACCTCCGTTACATCCGCCAGGAGCTGCGGGAAATGCATCAAGGCGTGATGGAGGACGGCCTTCTGCCTGAGGCTGGTGAGGTGCGCGGCGTGATGGCCCAAATGGAAGCCCTGCTCGAACTCCTGGAGGGCAAGGGATCCCGTAAAAAAGAAGGCGAAGCCTAATTCGCCTGGCTGCCCCCCTTGCCGAACCCCAGCAGAGCTGGTTTGCTTAGGGAGTCCCCATCATCCGGCCCCGGCCTCGGCTGCGGGCTTTTTTATTGATTTACTCTATATGTGGAGTAAATCCTTTCACAAGCCCCTACAAATGGTGTATACAGGGTGAGCAGGGCGCTTGGTCGGGTGATGGGGATCACCGCCGGTGCCCCTGTCCACCACCTCGGTGCTGGACAGGGAGACAATCGGCCGATGTGGCCCTGCACCCCATTTCTGCCCATGGCCCCCCCTTGGCCCCACCCCTGGTTCCCAAGTATCAGCAAACCAGGGTCCAGCAAAGGTTGATCCAGGCGGGCGACGCCCTGGCCCAGTGGGCAACCAATCCCTGGCGCCGGCTTTCCCTGTCGCTGATTGTGCTGCTGGTCTCCTTTGGCATCGGCGGAGGACTGGGCGCCATCACCGGCGCCCTGTCCTATATCGACCAGCTCTCCGCCCTGGTCTGCGTGCTCGCCCTGGAGATGGCTGCCCGTTGTCGGCCCTGGCTGCTCAAGCGCCCCAGGGATCAACGCTTGGGATTGCAATTGCTGGATATGGCCCGCATCGGCCTCCTCTATGGCCTGCTGCTTGATGGCTTCAAGCTGCAGTGAGTCCGATCGCCGCCCCCGCCCCCGCTCCGGCGCTCAACAAATACAGCAGGGCCATCCGAATCGGTACCCCATTGCGTACCTGTTCTTCCACCAGGCAGCGTTCGCTGTCGTCCAGCAGTTCTCCCGCCAGTTCCACGCCCCTGTTCACGGGGCCCGGATGCAGCACCGGCACCCGGGCCCCACAGCGTTGCAGGCGCTCGTGGGTCAAGCCATAGCGGCGGTGATAGCTGTCGAGGCTGGTGAGCAGATGGTCATGCATGCGCTCCTGTTGGAGCCGCAGGGTCATCACCGCATCGGCACCGCTCAAGGCTTCATCAAGGTCCCGGCAGAGGATCACCGGCCCGCGCTGGCTCACCGGATCGTGCCGTTGCCCCGGAGGCGGTGCCGCGACGAACTGGGCGAAGTCCTCGGGTAGCAGGGTGGCGGGTCCGCACAGCACCACCTCGGCGCCGCAGCCGGTGAGGGCCCAGAGGTTGGAGCGGGCAACCCGGGAATGCAACACATCGCCAACAATCACGATCCGCCGGCCGGCGAGGCTGGCGGGCGAAGGCTGGCCCGGCTCGAAATGGCGGGCCAGGGTGAACAGATCAAGCAGGCCCTGGCTTGGGTGGCTGTGCAGTCCGTCGCCCGCATTGAGCACCGCCACCTTGTCCCCGCCCCGTTCCAGATCCCGGGCCAGGCGATGCGGGATGCCGGCACAGCGATGGCGCACCACCAGCACGTTGCTGCCCATCGCCACATAGGTGCGGGCCGTATCCAACAGGCTTTCGCCCTTGCTCAGCGAACTGGATGAGGGCGTAAAGGTTTGAACATCGGCCGAAAGACGCCGGGCCGCCAGTTCAAAACTGCTGCGGGTGCGGGTGCTGGGCTCGAAGAACAGGGTGGTCATCAGCCTTCCCTGCAGCGCCGGCAGCTTGCGGGCGCCGGCCACCGGCAATTGGCGGAAGCGTTGGGCCAGTTGCAGCACGGTGGCGAAATCCGCGACCGAAAAAGACGCCAGGTCGAGTACATGGCGGTGGGTCCAGCCGCTCAACGCACGATCCCGGCAAACAGCTTCAACTTAAGGGTCGATCGTCCCGGCCCCCAAGCCACACCCCCTGGGCTCCCCAGTCCAGATGCTCAGGCCTCCAGGCTGCCGCGGCTGCCGGCTGGCGGTCCCCTTGGGCCCGGCGACTGACGCTGCGGCTGGGCCCCAGATACCAGCGCCAGGGTTGATCCACGGCGGCGCTGATGCCGATGCGGCGGTCCTGCCGCAGGGGGGCGTCTGCTGAAGGTGCCATTGGGGCTGGCCTGAGCAGGGCCTGCAGGGGGCTGGGCCGTGGCGCCAGCCACAGGGGGCCCTCGCCGCAGGCTCCCTGGCCGTCATGGTGCTGTTCGATGCCAAAGCAGCGGGCCAGGAGCCCTGGACCACTGGCCTGGCGCTCGGGGGCGGCGGGGAGGGCGGCGGCCCGCAGCAGCACGCCGCTGGCCCATTCGGCCCGGTCCGTGACCACATTGACGCAGTGGTGAATGCCGTAACAGCGATAGACGTAGAAATTGCCCGGCGGACCAAACAGGGTCTCGTTGCTGGCACTGCGCCGCCGGTGGCCGTGGCAGGCCGGGTCGTCCTGGGTGTAGGCCTCCGTCTCCACAATCACGCCCCACAGCAGCGCACCGCTGGGTTGGCGGCGGACTAGCAGGCAGCCGATCAGCTCCGGGGCCACCACTTCGGCAGGGCGGCTGAAGAAGCGGCGGGGCAGGGCTGGCGGCCCGTGGCCGTGATCGTGGCTGGACAGCGCAGCAAGATCTGACATGTCAGCGGCTGCACTTGGCCTGTTGCCAGTGGGCTGGGTTTCGCCGGAGTTGATGACGGCAATGACGGCTTTGCCAGCGGTTCGAAGCGATCTGCACCAGACTTAGGGGGATCCTTAGGGCAAACGGTTCCATGGAGACCAGTGGTGGCTTCAATCTCGGCAGTGTGTTGGTGGTGCTGAGCGGTCTGTTCTGCCTCACCACCCTTTATTTCGGCACCCGTGGGGGCTACTACGACACTGACGACTACGACGGCAACGGCACCGCCCACTGAACCCTGGGGCCAGGGTCGATGAGGGATCGCCTGGGGCGCCATACCTCCCCCTGTCAGGCCCCTGTCAGGGGCTGCCCAGGCGTTCGGTTTCGGGACAATCGCCGGTGGTGGCCAGGTCTTCGGCGGTCGCCACCCGGTTCACGTAAGCCAGGCGCGTACTCACCGCCCCGATCGAATCGAGCCGGACGCTTTCTTCCCAGGTCTGGCGTTCGTCATCATCCTCGTCGTCGTAGCGCAGGGTCACCAGATCAGCCTGGATCTCCACCACCATCGCCTCTTCGATCCAGCGTTGCTGGTCTCGCAAAAAAACCCAGACCGGGCGTTCTTCGCTGTAGTACTGATAAAGCTTCCGATGCAGCACCGAAACGCCGCGGGGACCATGATCCTAGGCAGATCGCCTGCCGATACCGTGTCCTAGATGACCGCCACCGATCTCCCCCTCAGCGCCGATGCCCTTCCCCTGGGGGCCGAGGCCATCCGCCTGCAGCTGCGCACTTGGCCCGAGATTGAGGCCTATCTGCAGCGCTGCAAGGGGGTGATCGTGCCCCTGGGCTCCACCGAGCAGCACGGCCCCACCGGCGCCATCGGCACCGATGCCCTCACCGCCGAGGCCGTGGCCCTGGCGGTCGGACGCCGCACCGGCGTGCTGGTGACCCCCACCCAGGCCTTTGGCATGGCCGAGCACCATCTGGGCTTCGCAGGCACCATGAGCCTCCAGCCCACCACTCTACTAGCGGTGCTCCATGACCTGGTTCTTTCCCTGGCGCGCCACGGGTTCGAGCGGATTTACGTGATCAATGGCCACGGCGGCAACATCGCCACCGCCCGGGCCGCCTTTGCCCAGGCCCAAGGCACTGCCGCCGCCCGTGGTCTGGCGGTGGCGCCGCAGTTGCGCTGTCAGCTGGCCAACTGGTTCACCGCCTCGCCGGTGATGCAGGAGGCCAGGCGGCTCTATGGCGAGCGGGAAGGGCACCATGCCACCCCCAGTGAGATAGCGCTGACCCTGCACCTCGAACCATCCCTGCAGGCCCACCAAAGGCCCTTGCCGGAGGCGGCGCCGGCTGGACCCATCAATGGACCAGAAGACTTTCGCCAGCGCCATCCCGATGGCCGCATGGGCTCCGATCCATTCCTGGCCCAGGCGGACCATGGCGCCGCCTTCCTGGAGTTGGCCGCCACCGCCTTGGCCAAAGACCTGAGAGCCTTTCTGGCCGAACCGTCAGCACCACTGCCGTCAGCAGCGGTGCAGTCAGCACAGCTGCAGTCAGCACCGCTGCCCTGATCGCCGCCAGGCGACTAGGTTTTGGCCAAGCAGCCAGCTTTAACCATGGGCCGGATCACCCCAGACGACGTGCGCAAGGTGGCCAAGTTGGCTCGCCTCGACCTGGAGGAGGCCAAGATCACCACCTATGCGAACCAGCTGGAGCGCATTCTCGATTATGTCAGCCACCTGGAAAGCATCGATACCGAGGGAGTGCTGCCGACCACCCGGGCCGTGGAAGTGGTCAATGTGACCAGGGCCGATGGGGTGGATTCAACCGAGGTGCGGGAAGATTTGCTCAATTTGGCTCCCCAGCGGGAAGGCGATTTCTTTCGGGTCCCCCGGATCCTGGCCGAATGAGGGTTGCCTCAGGGGATCAAGGCAACAGGAGGTTTGGGAGGCCAATGGTCGGCTAAGACGGCTTAGGGCCGCGGCGAGACCGCAGTGCGATGCAGTAATTCGAGCACCCGACGCCTGGCATGGCGGGTGGGCATGAGGGCGGCCAAGGGCCGCAGGCGGCTGCGACGTTTCTTGTGGCTGCGAACGCCAAAGAAGATGTCGTAAAGAAAATTGAGCGCATCACTGCGGCTTTCAAACATGCCAAGCCGTTGGGGTGATCCCTTGGCATCCAGCAACGATTTGGTGGCGTGATAGGCGGGCCGGTATTGGAACCAGGGAATCGAGGGCCAGAGATGGTGAACCAGGTGATAGTTCTGACCCATGATCAGCCAGTTCATAACTCGACTGGGATAGACGCGGGCGTTATGCCAGCGATTACGGGATTGGAAGGGGCGATGGGGCAGATAATCAAAGAAAAGTCCCAGCGTGACCCCTACCATCAAGGCCGGAGCGAACCAACAATTGAAGACAAAGGGCAAGAAATTGAACTTCACCGCCGCCAGGACGATGCTGAAGAAAATGGCCCGAGCTATGCCCCATTCCAGCAATTCGTAGCGGCGCCACAGGCGACGACGGAAGAAGAAAACCTCGTGATAGAAAAAGCGAGGGGCAATCAGCCAGAGGGGACCGAAGGTGGAAACGATGTGATCCGGATCATGCTTGGGATCGTTGACATGGGCGTGGTGTTGCAGGTGCACCCTGGTGAACACCGGAAAGCTGAAGCCCAGCAGCAGGGCCGCCCCATGGCCCATCGCCGCATTCCAGAAGCGGTTGGGGTGGGCGGCGTTGTGGCAGGCATCGTGGATCACCGTGCCTTCCAGGTGCAAAGCCAGAAAGCCCAGGCCAAGTAGGACCGGCAGGGACCAACCGCCCACGAACCAGCCCCAAATGGTGAGGGCTGCCAGGGCGTAGCCGCCTAAAAACAGCCCCACGGTGGGATTGAGGGCCGGGGGCGGCCCCAGAAATTGCTTGGGTACCTTGCGCAGGCTGGTTGCGGGAACCACCGTGGCGAGAGGGGAATCGGGCGATCGCACCGTGGCCTGGAACATCTCCTAAGTCGCAGTCGGATCGCCGAAAGGGTCTCCAGGTTACGAAAACTTCAGCTCAAGGCGTGTGGTTTTCGTTCGGGTCCGGATGCCCACCGGGGGACTTGAACCCCCACGACCTGAGTCACTGGAACCTAAATCCAGCGCGTCTACCAATTCCGCCAGGTGGGCTTATGGGGACTCTAAGGAGTGGTTGCCACCGCCTGGACCCCTGGGGCGGCCGGGGCGAGCAAGAATGGGTTCAACCGCTTGCAGGTCATGCTGGCCAACGTTGGGGGATGTCTGGCCCTGGGGCTTGGTCTTGTTGTGCTGTTCCTGCCCCTGTTAACCCCCGAGCTCAGCCGTCCGAGGGATGCGGCCTGGGGCGCCCTGGTGTTGCTCCTGGGCCTGGCCCTGGTGACCTCTTCGGATCGGCTTACCGGTTCGCCGATGGTGGTGGTGGTTTGCGCTGGCCTGCTGATCGGCCGATTGGCGACCGAAGTGGGCCAGGCCCGCTGGCGCCAGCTCAGCCCTGAAGAACAACAGCGGCTTGGCTCCCAGGAACGCTGGTCCACGGCCCTGGCCCAACTGGGCCAGACGGGAGTGGGCCTGTTGGGTCAAACCGGCACGGCCGCGGGGGAGCTGGGGGGGTGGCTTGCTCAGCACCGCCCCGGGGCCCGGCGCAGCACCGGCAAACGCTGGGTGCGGCCCGCCCTTGAGCCGGCGGCGGTGTCCTTATCCGTTAAGGCTGCGGCTGTGGAAGTTTCGGCTGAGGTGGCTCCGATTGGACCGGTTCCTGCCGAGTCGGTTCCTGCCGAGTCGGTGTCGGCAGAGTCGCTGCCGGCCGTTGCGGTGGCTGAGCTGGTTGACGTTTCCCCTGGCCCGGGGGGCTTGGGAGGCGACGGGGCGGGATAATCCCACCTCCCGCTCCAAGGTGACCGTGACCGCCAGCCCGGCTTCCTACAAGGACACGCTGAACCTGCTGCAAACGCCCTTTGCGATGCGGGCCAATGCCAGGCAGCGCGAACCCGAACTCCAGGCCCTGTGGGCCCAGAAAAACGCCCAGGGACAGAATCTCTACGAACGGCTGAGCCGCGGCAATGCCGGTGATGTCTTCACCCTGCACGACGGCCCCCCCTATGCCAATGGGGCCCTGCATGTGGGCCACGCCCTCAACAAGATTCTCAAGGACATCATCAATAAACATGCCCTGCTCAAGGGCCAGAAGGCCCGGTTCCGGCCTGGATGGGACTGCCACGGCTTGCCGATCGAACTCAAGGTTTTGCAGGCCATGGGCGATGGCGAGCGCCAGGCCCTCACCCCCCTGGAGTTGCGGCGCCGCGCCCGTGACTGGGCCCTCGAGCAGGTGGAACAACAGAAGCGGGGCTTCCAGCGCTGGGGCATCTGGGCCGAGTGGGACCAGCCCTATCTGACCTTGGATCCGGCCTATGAGGCGGCCCAGATCGGCGTATTTGGCCGCATGACCAAGGCGGGCCACATCTACCGGGGCCTCAAGCCGGTGCACTGGAGTCCCAGTTCCCGCACGGCCCTGGCGGAGGCCGAGCTGGAATATCCCGATGGCCACACTTCCCAAAGCGTCTATGTGGCTTTTCCGGTGGTGTCCCTGCCGGGTGCCCTGGTGGCGCCGCTGCGCATGGCCGGCATCGAGGGTTTGACGGCGGCCGGCCATCGCGAGCAAGTGTTCGTGGCCATCTGGACCACAACCCCCTGGACCCTGCCCGCCAATCTGGCGGTGTCGGTTAACGGCAACCTGGAATACGCCTTCTGCCGCGACCGGGGAGCCGCCCCAGAGGCTCCCCGCTACCTGCTGGTGGCCCTGGACCTGGTGGAAAGGCTGCGTGAAACCGCCGGCTTGGACCTCGAGCCCCTGGTGACCCTCAAGGGCAGCGAACTGGCCGGCATCGAATACCGCCATCCCCTGCTGGATCGCACCTCGCCGGTGCTGGTGGCGGGCGATTACATCACGATTGAATCGGGCACGGGCCTGGTGCACACCGCCCCCGGCCATGGCGTCGATGATTTCAACACCGGCCGCCAGCACGGCTTGCCGGTGCTGTGTCCGGTGGATGAGGCCGGCATCCTGACGGCGGAGGCGGGGCCATTTGCCGGGTTGAATGTGCTCAAGGACGCCAATGGCGCCATCATCACGGCCCTGCGCGATGCGGGGGTGCTGCTGGCCGAACAGCGCTACGAGCACCGTTATCCCTACGACTGGCGCACCCGTAAACCGACGATTTTCCGCGCCACCGAGCAGTGGTTTGCTTCGGTGGCGGCGTTTCGCGAGCAGGCCCTGGCCGAGATTGAGCAGGTGAATTGGATGCCCGCCAGTGGCCGCAATCGCATCGAGGCGATGGTGCGCGACCGGGGCGATTGGTGCATCTCGCGTCAACGCACCTGGGGGGTGCCGATTCCAGTTTTTTATCACCGCGAAACCGGCGAGGTGTTGCTGGATGAAGCCAGTTTGAGCCACATCCAAGCGCTGGTGGCCGAGCATGGTTCGGATGTGTGGTGGGAGCGCAGTGAGGTTGATTTGCTGCCCCCCGGGCGGGCCGCTGAGGCCGACCAATGGCGCAAGGGCAGCGACACCATGGATGTGTGGTTCGATTCGGGCTCCTCCTGGGCGGGGGTGCTGGGGGGCCTGGTTACTGGCGGCGGGATAGTTGCCAGCACGGGTCTGAATTATCCAGCTGATTTATATCTGGAGGGCTCCGATCAGCACCGGGGCTGGTTCCAGAGCAGTTTGCTCACCTCGGTGGCAGTCAACGGCCTGGCCCCCTTCAAAACGGTGCTGACCCATGGCTTCACCCTGGATGAGAAGGGGCGCAAGATGAGCAAATCCCTGGGCAATGTGGTCGATCCGGCCGTGCTGGTGGAGGGGGGCAAGAACGAAAAGCAGGAGCCGGCCTACGGGGCCGATGTGCTGCGCTTGTGGGTGAGCTCGGTGGATTATTCCGCCGATGTGCCCCTGGGGCCCGGCATTGTCAAGCAATTGGCAGATGTCTACCGCAAGGTGCGCAATACGGCCCGCTATCTGCTGGGTAATTTGCATGATTTCAACCCCAGTACGGATGCGGTGCCGATTGCCGAGCTGCCGCTGCTGGATCGCTGGATGCTGCAGCGCACCGCCAAGCTGATTGATGCGGTGAGTGCCGATTTTGAACGCTATGAGTTCTATCGGTTTTTCCAGGCCCTGCAGAATTTTTGCGTGGTCGATCTCTCCAACGTCTACCTGGACATCGCCAAGGACCGTCTGTATGTAAGCGCTGCCGGTTCTTTCCGCCGCCGCAGCTGTCAAACCGTGCTGCATCTGGTGGTCGAACACCTGGCGGTGTTGATCGCGCCAGTGCTCTGCCACATGGCCGAAGACATCTGGCAGAACCTGCCCTATCCCGTCTCCGAAGCCTCCGTGTTTGAGCGGGGTTGGCCCTCGGTGCCGCAGGAGTGGCGCAACCCAACACTGGAGCCGCCGTTGGAGCAAATCCTGGCGCTGCGCACCCTGGTGAATCGCCAGTTGGAGACCTGCCGCCAGCCCCGTGGCGGCGGCGGCGAAACCCTGGGGAGCGCCGAGCCGATCGGTTCCTCTCTCGAAACGCAAGTCCACATCGAATGGTTGGCAGGCGAGGCCAGCCAGGAACTGCGCCAGGCCCTGGCCCTGCTGGAAACCAGCCCCCACCCGGAGGTGGACAACCTGGCCGATTGGCTGCTGGTTTCCGCCCTGCAGATTGGCGGCGAAACCCCCACCGAGCCCCTCGCCGATGCCACTGATGCCGGCCTGACCGTGCGCATCAGCCGGGCCAAGGGCCAAAAGTGCGAGCGCTGCTGGCACTACGAAACCGACATCGGTCAATTCTCGGCCCACCCCAGCCTGTGCGGCCGCTGCGTGGCGGTGCTGGCTCAGCCCAACAACCGCGGCAGCAGCAACCCCGACCGCTCCCGGTAGGCCTCAAAGCCTGGGTAGCGCGAGAGGGATTGGTCCTTCTTGCGCATGTTTGGCAGAAACACCGCCAGGGCAAAAGCGGCCAGCACTGCATAGGGCAGCCAGTGCATCGCCACCATGGCGAAGGAGAGATAGATGAGCACCTCGCCCAGGTAGTTGGTGTTGCGGCAGCGGGCGAAAAAACCATCCTCAATCAGTCCCGGTTGCAGCTTGAGCACAAAGTGCTTCTGGGCATCACTGGCGAAATGCAGAAACACACCGAGCAGATTGATGGCGATGGCGCCAGCCAGCAGCGGCAGAGGCGGCACCGCGCCAGAAGCAATCAGCAGGAATGGAGCCAGCCAGTACAGACCCAGCAGCAGAAAGAGCACGATGGCCTGGGGCCAACCGATGGCCTGCTGCCACTGACGATCGGGAAAAATGCGCTCCTTCAGCAGCCACAGCACCCCGTAGGTGCCATGGAGCGCCAGGTACACCCAGGGGCCCACCGAAAAATTGCCATAGGCCAGCATCAGCCCAGCCACCACCAGGGATGTCAACCCCTTGTGGAGGTTGATCACATGGCGTATCTGCATGGGTGGGGGGTCGGGAGGTAGAAGCTAGAGCCTCAAGCTGCAATCGGGCTGGAGCCTTGCAGCGCCGACGCCACAATCCGGGCCAACTGATCCGTTTCGACCAGAAAGCCATCATGGCCGTGAAGACTGTTGATCAGCTCCACGCCGCTGGCGCCCGGTGCTCCATCTGCAAGGCGCTGTTGCATCGGCAGGGGAAATAAGCGATCGCTGTCGATCGCCACCACCGTCAAGGGTTGGTAGATCTGGCTCAGGGCTTGGTCCACCCCACCTCGGCCCCGTCCCAGATCAAACAGGCCCATGGCATGGCTGAGCACGATGTAGCTGTTGGCGTCGAAGCGCCGGGCCAATTTGTCGGCATGGTGGTCCAGGTAGGAGCTGATGGCAAAGCGGCCCTCGCTGCGCCCCCTTTCCCAGCCGTAGGGATCCTCACCGATCTGGGCGGAACGTCCAAAGCGCAGATCCAGTTCGGCCGGGCTGCGATAGCTCAGTTGGGCGATGCGTCGGGCAACCCCCAGGCCCCGATGGGGGCCGGCTCCAGCCGGGGCCCCGTAGTAATCACCGCCGCAAAAGCCGCCATCGGCGCGAATCGCTTCTATCTGGGCCTGGTGGCTGCCGATCTGGTCGGCGCTGCAGGCGGCCGCAGTGCCGATCACGATGGCGGCGGCCACCCTGCTCGGCTGGACCACCAGCCACTCGAGCACCCGCATGCCACCGAGGGAAGGTCCGACCATCCAGGCCCAGCGCTCAATGCCCAAGGCATCGCTGAGAGCTCGTTCCACTGCAACCATGTCCGCCACGGTGATCGTCGGGAAACGACTACCCCATGGCCGGCCGTCGGGAGCTATGGACGAGGGACCCGTGCTGCCCTGGCATCCCCCCAGCACGTTCGCACAAACCACAAACCAACGGCGAGTATCGATCGCTCTGCCGGGCCCCACCAACGACGACCACCAGCCGGGGTGACGGTGGCCGTCACCCCGCGGACCAAGCACATGGGAATCGCCAGTAAGGGCATGGCTGATGAAGACCGCGTTGGACCTATCTGCCTGCAGCTCCCCCCAGTTTTGGTAGGCCACCTTCAAGTGGGGAAATACAAAACCCGTTTCGGTGCTGAAGGGCCCGAGCTCAATGAACCGCCGCTCTCCAATCGGATCGCCCTCCTGCCAGGCCCCGCTGGCCGGCGGGGGTCCCCCTGTTGTGGCCATGCCCTAAGCGGCAACAGCCCCGAAGCCCAGCTCCAGGTCGGCAAGGATGTCAGCCAGGTTTTCGATACCCACCGAAAGTCGCACCAATCCGGGGGTAACGCCGGTGGCCTCTTGCTCTTGGGGGGTGAGTTGGGAGTGGGTGGTGGAGGCCGGGTGGATCACCAGGCTGCGCACATCGCCGATGTTGGCCACATGGCTATGGAGCTGGAGAGCCTCCACAAACGTCCGACCCGCTTCGACGCCGCCCTTGATTTCGAAGGACAGCACCCCGGAGCTGCCCAGGGGCGCGTACTTGCGTCCGAGTTGGTGCCAGGGACTGCTTTCCAGGCCGGCGTAGTTGACCGAAAGCACCTCGGTGCGCTGTTCGAGCCAGCGGGCAACGGCCAGGGCATTGGCGGTGTGCCGCTCGATGCGCAGAGATAGGGTTTCCAGCCCTTGGGCAATCAGCCAAGCATTGAAGGGTGCTACGGCCGAGCCCAGGTCGCGCAGTAACTGCACCCGGGCTTTGAGAATAAAGGCAAGGTTGACGCCAAAGCTGCCGTTGACGCCAAGATCACGGGCATAGACCAAGCCGTGGTAGCTGGGATCGGGTTGGTTGTAGTTGGGAAAGCGTTCAGGATAGGCGCCATAGTCAAAGCGGCCGCTGTCAACGATCACTCCGCCGATGGCGGTGCCATGGCCGCCGATGTATTTGGTGGCCGAGTGAACTACCA
>JBBASD010000008.1:0-3929 GCA_040399485.1 Cyanobium sp.
TTCACCCAGCTGGACATGGAGCTGAGCTTTGTGAACCAGGAGCAGATCCTGGAGCTCAACGAACGGCTGATCGCCGCCATCTGGAAGGCCGTCAAGGGGATCGAGCTGACCCAGCCCTTCCCCCGCCTTACTTGGCACGAGGCCATGGAGCGCTACGGCACCGACCGGCCCGACACCCGCTATGGCATGGAGCTGGTGAGCGTGTCCGATCTGGTGGCGGACATGGGCTTCAAGGTGTTCTCAGGGGCGGTGGCGGCCGGGGGCTCGGTCAAGGTGCTGCCGGTGCCCGGCGGCAACGACGCCATCAGCAACGTGCGCATCAAGCCCGGTGGCGATGTCTTCAGTGAGGCCCAAAAGGCCGGCGCCGGTGGCCTGGCCTTCATCCGGGTGCGCGAGAACGGCGAAATTGACAGCATCGGCGCCATCAAGGACAACCTCAGCGAGGCCAAAAAGGCCGAGCTGCTGGAGCGAACCGGCGCCACCCCCGGCACCCTGCTGCTGTTCGGCGCCGGCGACACCGCCACGGTCAACAAGGCCCTCGATCGAGTGCGCCAGTACCTGGCGCGGGACCTGGGCCTGGTGAGCGCAGATCGCGACAACGACCGCTGGAACTTCCTCTGGGTGGTGGATTTCCCGATGTTTGAGTTCAACGCCGGCGAAAACCGCCTCGAAGCCCTGCACCACCCCTTCTGCGCCCCCAACAGCGCCGACCTGGGCGATGACCCCGAGCGCTGGGCCGATACCCTGCCCACGGCCCGCGCCCAGGCCTACGACCTGGTACTCAACGGCCTGGAGCTGGGCGGCGGTTCGCTGCGCATCCACGATTCGGCCCTGCAGCGCCAGGTGCTGCAAGCCATCGGCCTGCCCCTGGAGGAGGCTGAGCGCCAGTTCGGCTTCCTGATGGAGGCCCTCGACATGGGCGCCCCGCCCCACGGCGGCATTGCCTTCGGCCTCGACCGCCTGGTGATGCTTTTGGCAGGCGAAGAGTCAATCCGCGACACGATCGCCTTCCCCAAAACCCAGCAGGCCCGCTGCCTGATGACCCGGGCTCCCGCCGATGTGGCCGCCAAGCAACTCGAAGAGCTGCATGTGGCCAGCACCTGGGTGGCAGAAGAGGGCTGACCCCCGTCCCCGCTGGCCGCCCCTCAGCCGCGGTCGATGCGCCGATAGCCAAACCAGTCGGGCACCAGGGACTGGGCCGGGGCGGAGGCATCGGCAATTAGGTGCACATGCCAGCCCTCCAGCAGGCTGATCGGCAGGCAGTCGTCGATGGCATGGAGATCATCGGTGTGGGGCTGCACTCCCCCCGGCACCGGCAACGAGCGGGCCCGAGCCTTGGCCGCCGGGGCCGAGGTCGCCACCACCAAGCCAAAGGCGTGCTGCTCGGCCAGCTGGCTGGGGTCGTAGCCGCCCCGATTGACGAACCAGAGCCTCTCGGGGCTGGCACTGGGTCCGCTGCGCAGCTCCACTCGCCAGCCGGCGACTGCACGCACGGCCAGCCAACTGTCGATGTGCAGGCCCCGTCGCCGCCCAAACCACTGCTGGCGCAACTGAGGCAGGGTGTCCTCAATGCTGGCGCCCACCACAAAGCGGACGTCGTGCAGCTCAATGTGGCAGCCGTCGATACGACCGCCCAGCACCACTATGAACAACTGCATAGGCACAGGACAGGGGAATGGGGGAGAGTGAAAGGAAAACGCTCGAATGCCTAATTCAAACCAGTGATTCTCGGCCTGAGTCTCTGCGGCGCTGCAAATTGAAGCTAACCATGGCCTGATCCCTTGCCCCCAGCCCTCTCCACCGACCTGGTGCGGCAATACCTGCGGGACATCGGCAAGGTCCAGCTGCTGACCCCCGAGGAAGAAGTCACCCTGGCCCGGCTGGTGCAACGGCGCGAAAACCTGTTGGCCCAGCAGAGCCGCCCCGATCGAGGCAAGCCGCTCTCGGAAATCATGGTCGACCAACTGGCCCGGGACTGCGGCCTCAAGCCCAGTGAACTGCGACTGGCCCTGCACCAGGGACGGCGCGCCAAGGAGCGCATGATCCAGGCCAACCTGCGGCTGGTGGTGGCGGTGGCCAAGAAATACCAACAACGGGGCTTGGAACTACTGGATCTGGTGCAGGAAGGCACCCTGGGTCTGGAACGGGCGGTCGAGCGCTTCGACCCCACCCGGGGCTTCCGCTTCAGCACCTACGCCTACTGGTGGATTCGCCAGGGAATCACCAGGGCTATCGCCAGCCAGAGCCGATCGATTCGCCTGCCGGTACACATCACCGAAAAACTGAACCGGCTGAAGCGGGCCCAAAGGGAACTCTCGCTGCGCTTGGGGCGCAGCCCCAGCCTGACCGAGCTGGCCCTCGAACTGGATGTCAGCGAGGCCATGGTGCGATTGATCATGGAGCGCCAGCCCCAGGCCATCTCCCTCGATCGCCCCGTCGGCAAGGGTCAAGAAACCGACCTGCGCGACCTGCTCGAAGACCCCCACCCGACCCCCGAGCAGGTGCTCACCCGGGCCCAGCTGCGCGCCGATCTGATGGCCCTGTTGGAGGAGCTCAGCAGCCGCGAGGCCAGCATCATCCGCCTGCGCTTCGGCCTCGAGGACGACACGCCCCGCACCCTCACGGAAATCGGCGAGCAGATGGGCATCTCCCGCGAAAGGGTCCGCCAGATTGAGGCCAGCGCCCTGCTCAAGCTGCGCCAACCGCAACGGCGCAAGCGGATGCGGGATTATCTCGGCAGCTTCGAGGGTTGATCCAGGCCCTCTGCCAAACCCGGTGACAACCCTGCCAGGGAGCTGCTGGAGGGCTGAAGCCTCAGGGCAGGGGCGGCATGCGCGGATGGGCCCGAGCTGGATCCTCCGGCCCGGATCCAGGGGATTGGGCGGGGTCGAGGTGCGCCGCTCCGGCCTTGCCCTCGCCCCGTTGACCCGCAGGCGCTCCGGCCTCACCGGCGGGGTCCAACCAACCGCTGCCCAGCAAGGGAGCCAGCAGGCGGTTCAACCCATGGGACAACTGCTCCAGCTGGCCGACCGTTCTCTGCAGGGGAGGGCGCACCTGCTGCAGCGCCGTCGAGGCCTCCTGGGCCGTGGTCTGGGCCGCCAACGCGGCGCCGCCGGCCTGGCCGAGGGTGCGTCGCAGCTGGGGACCGGTCTGGGCCGTTTCGCGCTTGACGGTGGTGGCCAATTGATCCACCTGGCCCAGGGTCTGGCGCACCCGGCCCAGGGTCGGTTTGAGCTCTTGTCCCGTCTGGGCACTGAGGCGATCCACGGAGGCCATGGTGCCGCGCAAGGCTGCGAGGGTGCGGGGCAGGTCGCTGCTGGCCAGCAGCCGCGTCTGCTCCAGGGTCCGATCCACCTGCAGCTTGCTGGCCATCAGGCCGGCTATCAATGTGCGGCTATCTAGCGATGGCTCGTAGGGGAGGGCCAGAACGCCCTGGGCCGCCGGCAACACCCCGGGGACCAGGGGCCGGGGGGCGATGCCGATGTAGTGGTCCCCCACCAGGCCCTCCTGCCCCTTAAAAGCCCGGCTGCCAGGGCCGATCAAACGCCGGTGCCGTTGCTCCACCGCCAACCGCACCAGCACGGAGGCGTCGGGTTGCAAGCTCAGCTGCTCGACCCGACCGACCGGCATTCCCGAGAGACGCACCTCCATGCCAGGCCGCAGACCATCGGCGTTGAACGTGCGCAGCTGCACCGGAAAAGAGGGCTGACCCCAGTGCTTCTCGCGGGCCAGGGCCAGCAGCGAACCCACCGCCAGCAACACACCAGTCAGCAGGAACAACCCCGTCCCTGAAGTCTCCCGATTCATTGGGGCCGCCCCAGGCGCAGCGGAACGATCGCCAAGATCCAAAACAACTTGAGCAAAAGCACCAGCAGGAGGGCATGGAGGAGGCCATCGCCAACGATGTCAGCCAGGGGCCGCCGCCGGGC